>JAYTFV010000244.1:0-5753 GCA_043734065.1 Planctomycetota bacterium | reverse complement strand
GCTTGTTGTCCCCGTGCCAGTTCGCAGACCCGCGCCCGAGGCGACCCTCACCGGCCTTGTACCCGTAGATCAGGATCTCGTGTTTGTAGTGGTAATCGTTGTGCCCGATCACAAACGAGTCTTTCAGCCACACCAGCGTCTGCCGCAGCAACCACCCGGCCGCCACAAACGCCCCCATGAACTCCATCTGCCGCGGACCCGCGGGCGACGCGACGTAAATCGGCGCCCCCGGTTTCAGCACGGCGTTCGCGTTTTCGAACGCCCCCTGCAGCAGCATCCCCAACCCGTCGACCACGTCGTTCTCGATCCGCTTCCGAACCGTCCGGTGCCCGATGTAGTCCACCCCGTACGGCGGATCCGTCCACATCGCGTCCGGTGGCTTCTCCCCGACCAGCCGCTTCACCATCGGCCCCGACGTCGAGTCCCCGCACATCAACCTGTGCCGCCCGAGCAGCCACAAATCCCCATGCTTCGTGATCGGCTCTTCCGGCACCTCGCCGACATCGTCGGCGTCCGTCGCCCCGTGCGGCGTCGCCGTGAGGCGCGCCAGGAGAGCATCGATCTCGTCCGAATCAAATCCGGTGGCGGCTAGGTCGCCCCCACCAGATTCGATCTCACTCAGGACCTGCACCAGCAAATCCTCATCCCACTCCCCATGGATCCGGTTCAACGCCAGGTTCAACTCCCGCTCCTGGTTGTCGTCCAAATCCACCCAGATCACAGGAAGATCCGGCATGCCCTCCGCAGATGCGGCGCGAACGCGCTGGTGACCACCCACAATCGTCTTCGTCCGAGTGTTCACAATCACCGGCTGCACCGGACCAAACACCCGCAACGACTTCCGAAGCGCAAGCATCTCACCCTCAGGCATCACCCTCGGGTTGTACTTCGCACCCATCAGCATCAACTCGCGGACCGGCAAAGTCTCCATACCAGGGGGTCTAACACGAAGGGGAAAAAAAGTCCAAAAAATAGAGGGTGAATTTTGAGCAAAAAGTGATGGCGGGGCCCCCCGGCTTCAGCTTCCGAATCCCTAGGAATTCAGTGGGGTAGGGGGGGAAAGGGGCGCGCTTTCAACGTTTTTCGTTGGCAAGGCTTTTGCTATAGGCTTTCTATAGTTCTTTCGTAGGGTTTAAGAAAGCCAATAAAACATTGACTTTTCTTTATACTACGCTACGGTGTGCTATGGTTGTATATTGTTCGTGTAAGGCAAAGGCAAGGCAAACACGCCGAACCTATAGAGCCTAAACAAGAGGTTTCAATGGCCGACCAAGATCCCAGACCTACACCCGAACAGCTTCAGGCAGCGAAGGACTCCCGCCTTGCACGTGAAAAGGCCATCGCGGACGTCAAGGCGCGCCTGGACGCCGAATTGGCACCCCGCGAAACCAAGGCGAAGGAGAAGTCCGAACGGCAGAACCTGGTGACCAAGGTGACGCCGGAGTTTATGAAGCGTTGGCACGCTTCAGGAGGCACTGGCCGCGTGTTGGAACTGATTGTTGAGAAGCACCTGGTTGAAAACGGTTTTTAGGCCGACGACGCGGGGGCTGGGTGAAAACCCAGACCCCGCTTTTTTGCGTCTGCGTCCTAGCTTAAAGCTAGGGATTGATACCAAAGCACCCGGAGGTCGTATGCAGTACCGAGAAGTACCAGAAGCACCAAGACCGGCATCCAAAGTACCCAAGCCACGAAGTGGGTACTGACGCATCCCGGGGCGGGACGCGACCGCGCGTCCTTCTCCGAAATGCGTCAGCCCGATAACCGGGCGGCATCGGAAGGAGCATGGAAATGCGAATGATTAGCGAAAGAATCATCCTGGACCACAACGACCTCACCGAAATGACGGAGGACCAGTTGAACGAATGGCGCGCGGGCATCTACCAGCGCACCGAGACCGTTGGGCCGATGGACCAGAACCGATCCGACCTCGAAGCTGCCGAGCGCCGCTGGGCGACGGGACGCGAGTGAAGACCAAGCACGACATCTCGCCACTCGAATGCGCCGCCTACGTGGTTGGCGCCATCACCCTGCTCGTCGGGTTCTTGTTGGCGCTATGAAGTACGTCAAACCATGAGATTGACCCTCTTCGAACAAGCACGCCGACAACGCGACCTCGATGAACTTCGAGCACGCTTCACCTACGACTGCGTGTACTGGCGCAGCGGAGGGACATCGAACTGGCGATGGAACAAAGCACTCGCGCAGCCTTCGATCGAAGCAGCAATCACAGCAATCGAGCGCATGGGCTACCCAGCAGTACCGGGCCGATCCGACACCGGACCACCCACGCGCTACGCCACCGAAGGTAGGACGCATGCGAAACGGGGGTAAAGGCCCCATCCGACAGGCCCAGGCGCATAGCGCCTGGGCCTGTTTGCGTGCCATCAGGGGCGAGGATCGCGCGGTTTTACGAAAAGAAGCGATGACGGGTCGGCGGAATCGACCTATAAGAATTTACGTTTTCCTTCATCTCCAAGCCCATCCTCGACCTTGTTGGGCCTGGAAATGCAGAAAAACAGAAGAAATCTCAGGTTCGAGGTTCGTCTGGACGGGTTCCCCTAGTATATACAGTACACGTATTAATATAGATATATTATGAGATTCCGTCATGGGGTATAGTAACCCTACCAGACGCAATACAATCCCGCGTTGTGTTCTTTTTTTCTGCGCCATACCGGAGAATAAGATGGACATCAAGGATCTGGTCGAGTTACGGAAGAAAACCCACTTCGTGGTCTATCTGGATCCGCTGACGCTGCGTCGATTGAGCGCGACGCTGATGGCCGAGCGGATGTGTTGGAGCGTGAAGACGCTGTGGTGTTGGGAGAATGGGTCGCGCTCGATGCCCGAGGAGAAGCGGGCCGAGTATGAAGCCGAACTGATGCGCATGCGCGCGGAGACCGAGGACGCCCGCGAGCAGGCTAATCGGGAATTCGCAGAGAAGACGATGTACCGCAGGGCGAAGCTAAAAGACACCAGGCGCCTGCGGTATGCGCGACACAGGCGCGCACGCGAACTCTGGAAAGAACACGAACTCTGGAGGGAAGGGATCGACTCGCCCACCTTCGCCAGTGAAGTGAAATTGATCTTCGATCGTTACCCGGAGGTGGTGTGATGCCGCAGGTTGTTGTCGGTGTGAACGAAAAGGCTCATCAGGCGCTGACGGTGAAGGCGATCACGGAAGGGAAGTCCGTCGCGGTGGTTGTGCAAGACATCGTGGGGGAATTCCTTGGCATGAACGCCGCCGCGAGCCACGGCCGCCCGAAACTCGGATGGCTCTGCGTCGAGCCGCTTTCGATGGGAGGGTCCACGCGATCCAAGCACAAGACCCAGGAGGAAGCCGCGGCGGCATGCCAGGGCGGATGCCTCGTTGTGTCGGCCGACGCGTGGCCGCCGAAGACAGGCAAATGATGTCTTGACTTATGCGGAAAGTTGCCGTATATTTATAGCGGTTTAAGGAGGAACCGAGAATGCGCGAAAAGACGGACGAAGGCAGGCCCGGAAGGGTGCGCGAAGCGCTGGCAGGAATGCTGGAAACCGCGCTGCATTGTGACGACTTGGAATGGGGAGACAAGTGCGGATTGACTCGGCCATGCGACAAGGCGAAAAAAGTGCTCGAAGAACTGAAGGAGGCCCCGTACGAAATCTCGCGCCAGACGGACGACGGCGTCGAGGAAATCACGTACAGGGTTCCGAAGGTGAGCGACCAGGATCGCGCACGCCGCGTCTTGGAAGATTACGGGCTGGTGAGGGAGAAAGACACGGTCCAGTTCTTCGCCGATGAGACATTCCTGGTGTACAGCGAAGCGGAAGCCTTGCTGACGCGGCTGAACGCGGCCGTGAAGAACGCGCTGAAAGACGAGAGGATCATCGCCACGAACCAGGTCGCGTTCCTCGCGGAGCTTTCCGGGTTCATCTCGGGCTGGAGCAAAGAGCCCTGGGTTCGGTCGTGAAGCCGATTTACCGCAAGGACGGCTGGATTCTCTGCATCTGCACGAAGTGCAACCACGAGAACTACGTGGAACCTCACGGGACCACAGCGAAGTGCGCGTGCTCGAAAGATTGGACGGAACACATCAACATCCCGGAAGGAAACAGGGAGCTACCGCATCTCACGTTACAAACCGGCCTGACGTCCAAGGGAGACCCTCATGCGTGACACCGTGACCATTACGAAGGAATTTGACATCATCGTGTCGTGTGAGTGCGGCGGCGACGTCGATTTATCGGCCGACAATCATTCGAGAAGTGAAGGCGACAGTAAAGGCGACATCGAGATTTCGTTGTCCTCGCACTGGTGCACCGACGTGATGCCGACGAAGGTGGAACTGACGGACCTCATCCGCGAGGTCGAGCCGGAATTGCTGGAGGAGGCGCTCACGGCGGCGCTCACGCCCGAGATGAGGGTGAAACTGGCGAGCGCGTGGTGGACGGACGCCAAGGCGCTGGAGGCGAAGCTGGAGGCGAAGCTGGAGGAGATGAGGCAGGCCCTGCTGCAAATCAACACGATCGTCAACATCATCCAGAGCCCCCCGACGGAATAAGCGCAGAGCACGGGCCATCGGGCCCGTAATGCGGCAGGTCGGTTGCAAGCCCGGCCAACATCCCCCGCATTTGGAGGAATCCAATGGTGTGGAAGCACTCAGGTGGCGGCTGCATGATGGGCGACGCGGGTGAGTTCCCGTGTGACGACTCGTATCGGAACATCGACACGAACGAGACGGTCACATTCGAGACGACACGTGAAGCCCACTTCAAGATGCCTCATGAAGTGGAAAAACTCAGCGAACTGTCCACGCTCGAAGGCGTCGGCAAGGACGACCGCCTCTGCTGTGACCATGAAAGCAAGTTGTGCCGCACGGAATTGGGATTGGGGTGCGACAGTGGGAGTTAAAACCATCATCCACGGCGCCACGAAGATCACAGTGCAACTCATCGAAGGGCGATCGTTCCTGTGCTACGACATTGTCGTCAAGCTCTCCGACGACACGGAGTTCGTCACGACGATCTTCATTCCCAGTGACGGAAGCGTGCAGCTTGAAATGCTTCTGCCCGACACTCGCAAGGAGGACTGATGGCCAAGCGTGAGCATTGGTCGAACTGGTACGACGGCGATCGCAGCGACTGGGAGAAGCTCCCCATGGTCGAGCGCGACAAACTGTCCTTCAAGGGCACGGGATGCAGCGTGGCCTTCCCGACTTGGGAGGCGCCGGTGGATTGCGTGCACGACCGTTGTCAGGTGTTGCGTGGCGAGAAGAAGCCAATCTCATTGGTGAACGGCTCGCTGCGGTGCGAGATGAGCAACGGGTGGCTGCGCTTCGTCGATCGCAACGATCGGACCAAGCGGAAGGCGCTCGCGATGACGCTGCGCACGGTGCGCAATCAGTACTTCAAGACCGGCGAGACGGACATCTGGAAGATGTGGAGTGTGATCGTCGGAACCGGGATCGGAGCGGCGCGATGAATCTGATCGAACTGTGAGGACGGCACGCGCGGTGACAGCGCGCGTGTAACTCGGCAGCGCCCGTCCGAACCCGAGGCGCGGAGACACCAGGGAGGAATCCCATGCAGGCCAGAGAGTTGGCAAGGCTGATGCTTGAAACGGACAACGCAGCGGCGGAAGCGTGCATCAATACACGCGACCCCTCGCTGCCAGCGCTTGACGCGCTGCGGATCTTTTTGAACGAATCGGACGCGATAGAGGAGAAGTACATCGGACTTCGCCTGAGCTTCAGGCTGTCGTTCGATCAGGG
>JAYTFV010000243.1:0-5651 GCA_043734065.1 Planctomycetota bacterium | reverse complement strand
CAAATCCGCCCGCTCACCCCCGAAGAACAAGACAAACTCCAGGCCCAAAACCCTGGAAAAGCCACCGCCCAAAAATCCCTCACGGCGTTGCCTGATGGGTTGGGGCAGGCGGGGGCTGCGTGACCCGGGGTGTGCTCCCTGCGGTCGCGACCCTGGGCTATCTCCTACAACCCCTTCGGGGTACAGAGGTTTCCCGGCCATCGAAAGATTGCGAAGCACGCGTCAATTTCAGACGTGAGTAGTTCGGGGCAACCCCTGGCGTTTTGGCAGCGATGGTCCACTCGGGCGCTAGAAATCCAGCGTCACAATCCGCCCCGGCACCAGCCGCAGATATTTCTCCTGCGAGGTGTCTCCGTACTTGGCGACCACACGGTAGATGTGCGAGATCCCGGGGATCAGCGGCTCGGATTCGAACCGCCAGACCGAGGCATCCTTGCGATCCTGGAAGCCGACGAAGCCGTCTTTGGTCCGGAATTCGTAGGTGCCGTAGACCTTGATCGAGGTGGCACCGGGAGCATGCACATCAATGATGCTGATCCGCGGGTGCTTGTCGACGGGGATCGGCTTCATCGGACGCTGGTAGGTCTGCCCCAGTGTGCCCGGAGGCGGACCGACATCGGGCGTCATCGGCAACTGCATGGCGGGCGGGCCACCCATCCACTGCGTGCCAGCGATCATCCCGGTATCGATTACGCCGCTCATCATCGGATCAGCCACGGGACCGTACACCCCCACTGACGACGAGCCGCCACGCCTTCCGCAATTACAGCCCGCATCCACCGACCCCAGCAGCAGCGAACAACCGACGGCCAGCACGCTGCCCGTTCGAACAACACGAGACATTAGATTCGTGACCACAGCGGCGACTCCCGAAGAATGGGGATAGTTGAGTGACGCTGAAAACCTACCACTCTGGGCGTGAGATGACTGAGTGACTCCATTGCATTCGTCCTTTTTGAAGAGGATCGCGGGGATTGACGGCATTCATCCGCTAGAGGTGGCAGGGTTTGCCTAGGTGGGAAGGGGAGGAGGGGAGGGGAGGAGGAATCTTGGTTCCGACTCCCGACTCCCGACCCCCGACTCCCGACTCCCGACTCCCGACTCCCGACTCCCGACTCCCGACTCTCCCCCAGGACCGTTATGATCCTGCTGTACTTCACTGAAGGATGACAAGTCATGGACCTGCGTGGACGATGTGCTGTCTTGGTGGGAACGCGGCGGATCGGACGGGCGCTGGCTCTGCGATTGGCCGCGCTGGGGATGGAGGTCGGAGTTGTCTATCGCGCGTCGCGGGACGAGGCTCACTCCCTGTCGGATGAAGTCCGCGGACTCGGTCAGCGGTCGCTCGCCGTGCAGTCATCCCTGAGCAGTGATCGGGATGTGGCGTCGGCTCTGGACGCTCTCGAAGCAGCCTGCGGGCCGGTCTATTGTCTCATCAATCTGGCCTCCGACTACCAGCGGACTCCCTTCGAATCCCTCGACGCGGCGGCGTGGGATCAGGGGATGCAGGCCGCTCGGGTGAACTACTTGCTCGCCATTCATGCCGCACGGCGGATGAAGCGAATGCCGGGGCCGACGCGGGGGCACATCTTGCAGTTCGGCGACTGGGCTGCGGGGGAAACACCGTACAAGGACTACCTGCCGTACCTGACCGCCAAGGCGGCGATCCAGTTCATGACGCGGGCACTGGCGGTGGAACTGGCCCGGGACGGGATTCTGGTCAACACGATTGCGCCGGGGCCGACGGTACGGCCTCCCGATATTTCCGAGGAGGAGTGGGCCGCGACGGTTGTGGCCCGTACCCCCTTGCGTCGAGAATCGTCCGTCGACGACATTGTCGAACTGGCCGTGACCCTGCTCCGCAGCCAGACCATCACCGGCGAAGTCATCCGCGTCGACAGCGGACGACACATCGCGCCGCGATGAGTCGGGAGTCGGGTGTCTGGAGTCGGGAGCCAGACCCGAAGCAGATGTTCCTCCCCTCCTCCCCTCCTGCTCCCGACTCCCCACTCCCGACTCCCCATGCCCCCACTCCACCGCATCACCAAACTGATCGACTTCTGCTACGGGCACCGGCTCATGAACTACGCCGGGAAGTGTCGCTACCTGCATGGCCACAACGGTCGCATCGAGGTCGACCTGGAGTCGCAGGAACTCGACCGGTTGGGGATGGTCCTCGACTTCGGCGTCGTCAAAGATGTCATGCGGACCTGGATCGACGACAACCTCGACCACCGCATGCTGCTCTGCAAAGACGACCACTATGTCCCCATTCTGCAAGCGCAGGGCGAACCGCTGTTTCTTCTCGACGAGAACCCCACCGCGGAGAACATCGCCCAGCTGATCTTCCGCCACGGGAGTGAGGCGGGCCTCCCCATCACCGAGATCCGGCTCTGGGAAACCCCGACCAGCTTCGCCGCCTACCGGGAGTAGTCATGAACCGGATCGCGGTGCTAGCCAGCGGAGGTCTCGATAGTTGTGTGCTGGTCGCCGACCTGGCGCGGACTGCCGAGGTGATCCCCGTGCATGTCTCCATGGGACTGGTCTGGGAGCCGGATGAGGTCGCGGCGTTGGAGCGGTTTCTCGCAGCCATTGCCCAGCCGAATCTCCGTCCGCTGGTCAAGCTCGCCCAGCCCGTCGAGACGCTCTACGGACCGCACTGGAGCATCACCGGGCGCGATGTCCCTGCCGCCGGGACTCCCGACCTGGATGTCTACCTCCCCGGGCGAAACATTCTGCTGTTCAGCCTCGTCGGCATCTGGTGCAGCTTGAATCGCGTCTCGACGATGGCCATCGGGTCGTTGTCCTGCAACCCGTTTCCGGACGGCACGCCGGAGTTCTTTCGCACCTTTCCCGAGGCGGTGGGGCAGGGCTTGAATTACCCACTGAAGGTTCTCGCCCCCTATCGCGGCTTGGAAAAAGTGGAACTGATCCGCCGGTTCGCGGGCCTGCCGCTGGAGCTGACGCTGACCTGCATGACCCCCGTCCGAGGCAGCCACTGTGGGCGATGCAGCAAGTGTGGCGAGCGGCAGCAGGCATTCCTCGAAGCCGGGATCGTCGATCCAGTGGAATACGCGACGTAGGACGGGCCTCCTCGCCCGTCCGCGATAGATCCCCGAGAGCCCGAGTGGGGCGCATGGGGCAGGTTCTGCGTTTCCCAACGGGGACGGACTCGGTCGTGGCGTGTCGCGCGGGGACGGACTCCCCGCGTTCCAGCGAATGCCGTGACCCACTATGCGGCCTTCGCAATCCCGGCATGCGTCTGATGCACATACACATCCCGGCTGGGATACGGGAACGTAAACCCGTGTTCGTCGAACCCGAGCTTGATCCGCTCCAACAGCGCGGACCGCACGTCGCCGAACTCCCGGGTCCCCACCCAGCACTTCACCGAGAAGACCACGCTGAAGTCGGACAACTCCTGCACCGCCACAGCGGGCGGCGGGGTCGTCACGATCCGCACGTCGCCGCGCACGATCTTGTCGAGGAACGCCTTCACCGCCTTCAAGTCATCGCAATACCCACAGCCGATTCGCAGTTCGATCAGCCGAATCCGCTGGGCGGTGAAGTTCTTGATGGTGCCGATCGTGACCTGTCCATTGGGGACGATGATCTTCACGTTGCCGTTGGTCCGCATGATCGTGTTGAAGATGTTGACCTCTTCGACGTTCCCCGTCTCGCCGCCCGCTTCGATCTCATCGCCCACACTGAACGGCTTGAAAATGATGAGCATGATCCCCGCCGCGAAGTTGGCGAGGGAGCCTTGCAGGGCCAAACCCACCGCAAAACCGGCAGCTGCGATCATGGCCGTGACCGATGTGACATCGACCCCCACCATGTTCAGAGACGCAATCCCGATCATGACCAGCAGGGAGCAGTAAAGCAGATTGGCCCCGAAGCGGACTAAGATGGGATCGGTGCCCACCTTTTCCAGGACCTCGGAGACGATCTTCGTGGCCATGCGCGCCAGAATGCGACCGAAATAGAAGATCGCGATGGCCGCCGCGACGCGAATCAGGAATTGCAGCCCGTTGGTCGTGACCGCATTGACTGCTCCCTTGTACCACACGTCCAGTTGTTCTTGAGCTGTCAAAAGGTGGGCGGGCAGCGGGGTATTGGACGCCGTATTGGCTGTAGCCTCAACGCCGGTCTGGACCGTATTGGGGTTCACGTTTTCGAGTGTCTCATTGAGCGGGGCTGCCGCCTGAGCGAGAATCCAGTGGCCATCCATGGCGATTGCTCCCACGATCATCGAACACGTCCCGTGTTCGCCTCGAAAACAGTTCCGACCCGGCCTGCCGCATCGAGTTTCAATGCGGTGAGACGGGCTCCGCTCGCAGCAAAGTCCATTGCGGGCGGTGTTTTAGAACAAGGGACTTGAGCATGTCCATCCCGAAGCGGAGTGGGTGGAATGGAAGAGTGCGAGACGCGGTCCAGTATTCTTGAATTGCCGCGCTGGCTAAGATTCATCCCGTGGCGGCAATCTGTTGATCTCCTTGTGAAGCGGCATTCGTGTCCACTGACCAATTCTCGGAAGACGAAATCCAGCTGTTCCAGCGGGACGGCTATTTGATCGTGCGTGGACTGGCTCCTGGTCCGCTCTTGGAGCGGATGCGGCAGGTCACGTTGGAGGGGCTGTCGCGGATCATCGAGCCGGTGGAGTTCGAGGCGGACCTGCACTACCCCGGTGCTCCGCCCTCACGCGATGCCGAGGGAGGCCGCACGGTGCGGCGGCTGAAGCAGGCGTTGACCCGCGATTATGCATTCCTGCAATGGGTCACGCTGCCGGGCATGCTGAACCGGCTGAAGCAACTTCTCGGGCCGAAGCTCGTCTGCCCACTGGCCCATCACAACTGCGTGATGACCAAGGAGCCGCATCACAGCAGCGACACCGGCTGGCACCAGGACATCCGGTACTGGTCGTTCACCCGGCCCGAGTTGGTGAACGTGTGGCTGGCTCTCGGTCCCGAGCGGCCGGAGAATGGGTGCCTGAAGCTGATCCCGGGGACGCACCGCATGACATTTGAACGAGACCAGTTTGACGAGGCACTGTTCCTCCGCGAAGACCATCCGGCGAATCAACCGCTGCTCTCCCAAGTGGTCCACGCCCCACTGGAGCCGGGGGATGTGCTGTTCTTCCACTGCCTGACGTTTCACGCCGCGACCCGCAACTACTCGACCCAAACCAAGCTCTCGGCGGTCTTCACCTTCCGCCCGGAAGACAACCCGCCGCTACCGCTCAGCCGCTCCAGCGGCTCTCCAGAATTGCTGTTGCCGTAAAGGGAACCGACCCGTAGCCACGTTCGCCAGAACGTGGGTTGCGTGGAGCCAGCCCCGTACGATTGAGGCAGCCCATGCGGATGTCGATGTCAATCGAGGCCGTCGAGACCGTCCGCCCACCTTCTGGCGAAGGTGGCTACGGGGAGAACCGGGGCTACTTCAGCAACGCGGGGTGCCACTGGCGAGGGCTTTGACTCGCCAGTGCTGACACGCCTGGCGATTGGATGGGACGGTTCACGGCTAGGTCACGCTCGAAGACACTGGCGGTCCAGTGCGACCGCCAGTGGCACCCGGCGCCTGGCGACTGGAGGGGACGGTTCACGGTCGTGTCACGCTCAAAGACACTGGCGGTCCAGAGCGACCGCCAGTGG
>JAYTFV010000242.1:0-2028 GCA_043734065.1 Planctomycetota bacterium | reverse complement strand
GTTTTCGTGCCGATGAACGCCCTCAACAGTCCACGGTAAAGATCACGGCACGCCAGCGCGGTACTCACGCAGCCACACATCGGCGAAGTCCTCGCCGACGCTGCTGCTTCACGAAAGCAGACTCACTTCTTCATAAGCTCCGGTGATCGCTGCGAGAGCCTCGGCGCGGTTCATCTCCAGTGCCTCCTCGAGCGCATCGCAGAGGTTATCGAGCAGTTCCTTGCGCGATCGCCCTTGTGAGTTGACGCCGGGCACCTCTTCGACCCAACCGATCCACCAGTCGCCGTCTTGCTGAATCACAGCGTTGTAGGTCGCAGACATGGATTTCCTCCAAAGGTGCTTCACTCGGCTCTCGTCAATACAACTCGTACATGTGTTCGCCGCCATGTGCGGGGTTGCCGATCAACTGCCGGTTTCGCAGATCGACCACCAGATCGAGGTGTTCCAGCGGCAACTGACCGATCAGAACCGGCACGCCGTCGGGCACTTCCAAGACATCCATCGTGCAGCTTCGGCCCTGGATGGTCAAGCGGACAGCTTCGTACAACCTGGCCTGCGTCATGCCCGCACTACTGGTCACGCGCTTCGTGGAAGTTTGTAGCAATCCCAGTTGACGAATGACGCTGGTTGGTATCGACAGGAGTGTTGCTCCGGTGCCCACCAGTGCGTCCGCAATCGTGACCCGCCTGGCCTGGTCGGCAGGCTGTAGCCCGCGTTCGACATCCCAGAGATCCTTCAGGTTTTCGACGGTGGCCTCGGTCAGCACGCGACCCATCGTTGCGGTCTCCATGAGTAGTTCTCCTGCGAGGGTGTGATTTCAGACTCATCGTACCGCCCGCCGCGCCTCGCGTCGAGGGAGCAGCGAGCATCGTTCCCGATCACACACTCTTTGGATCGACCACGACGACGCCCGGCCCAAATCCCGACATGCGAACGAAATGCGAGACGTTAAACGTCAGCACGTGCGTCACCGAATGGGCATGGCAAACGGCAACGAGGCGGGCGTCATGCACTTGCTTGCCGATGATCCCAAGCGCACTCACCAGGGTCTTCCATGCCGGAAAGATGTCCGGCGTCTCTGGCAGCAGCGGGAAAGTCGCCTCGAACCCGGCTGACTGCGTCTCCGCATCCACAGCCGATAACCCCAAGCCGTTCACGGCCACGGGGCGGGTGGCAACGTTGCGGAATTCGATCAGGATTTGCGCTGTGATGTGCAATGTCTCGCCGCGCCTGTGCAATTCCAGCACGGCCTGAACTGCGACGGCGTGCTGTATGTCCGCCGTGTTTGCCAGTCTTACCAGAACGCTGGTGTCGATTAGGTGGGCCATTACTCGTAGATACCTTCGCTGCTAACGGCCCAGTCGGGCAAGGAGACTCCACAGTCTTTCGCTACCCCTAGCAAGCGTCGCTCCCAGTCGTCTCGTAGCTGGAGTGGAGAGGCAGCGCCGATGAATCGCTCCCGCAGGGCAGTGAGCGCCAACACTTCGGGAGTCATGCCTTGACCGCCAGCAGCCTCCTTCTAGGCGGCTTCTAACTCCGCGCTTAACGTGATGACCATTGTCCTCTCCTTTTATACTTCGCGATACCTGCCGGCTTCGCTTGGCAGGATTCTGCGAGGGTGCGTCTGTCAACGATCACGGCGATTCGCTGCCCCCCTGCCGCGAGTTCGGTACGGACAGCCTGGAGAGCTTCGGCCAGCCGAATCCCTCGCTCAACGCCCGACCCCAATTCGTCTGCACGGCGTCGCAATTCACTCTCCCAAGACGGATGGAGACGGCCCGATCAGGGCGGCGAACCGATTCGGCGAGTTCGGCTCGATCCGCATCGGGCAGGGCGAACGCAACCTCGAAGAGTTCGACGGCTGTCTTGGTACGATCCACCCGCCCCCCAAGAGGACGGCCAGGGGTCGCCGCCCATCTGCTCACGGCATCACCGCGAAGACGTTGGCCATGCCGGGAACAGGTTCATCGTTTTCGAGGCGATCCGCGAGTACGCGCAGGGAAAGGCTCTGGATGCGCACGATCGCTT
>JAYTFV010000241.1:0-2706 GCA_043734065.1 Planctomycetota bacterium | reverse complement strand
GCCTCCATCTCGAGCGTGTCGTAGATGCGGTTATACCCCAGTTCGTAGAGCTTCTCGTCGCTCTTGGCGGGGTCATGCCGATAGTGCGTGAGCCCCATCGACTCGGTCAACCCATGTGCGATCAAGGCCCCCGTCGACACGACCGCGTCGACCATCCCCCGGTCGATCATGTCGCAGATCATCTGCCCCTGCTTGGCGACCGTCATCGCCCCGGAGAGGGTCAGCACCACCTTGACCGGGTTGTCCGGCTGCATCATCTCGATGAGGACATCATACGCCTCGCCGAGTTGCCGCCCGGAGAAGGCGGTCTCGCCCATCGCCTTGAGCAGGTCGGCAAACGTGTGGACCTGCGACAGGTCAAGGCTCCGCAGCGGGCGGAGACCATCGTCTCGCCCGTCGCGCATCGTTCGTCCGTTGTGACGCATGGCCATAGGGGGGAGGTTTATGGTTGAGGGTTTATGGTTGATCGACAGAGTATTGGCGAGCGGGGTGGCGTCAGCCCCCCGAGTCTGCGGGCGATCAGCGGACTCGGGGGCTGACGCCGCCCCGCTCGCTGGTTTCCTAGTGCTCCGCCTCATCCGCACTTGGTTCGGGCAACCAGAAGCTGGCGATCAGGCCGACGAGGTAGACGAGACCCGCTGTCGCGGCGGCGCCGTAAGCCAGAGAGGCAGGCTTTGTCAGTTCCAAATTGGCCATCTTGAAGAATGTCGGCGCGATCAGTAGGCCAGTCAGGCCATTCGCAGCAGTGCCGATCATGCGACCACCCACGTTGGCGGCGAAACTTTCGCCAGTCCCACGCAGGTGAACGGGATAGACCCGTGGGAGATAGTTGCCCCAGAAGCTGAACTGAGCCACTGTCAGAAATCCAGCCACGAAGATCCCATACTTCACCAACCCTAAGTTGTCTGTATGCAGGAAGTCCAGGATTGCTTGGGGAGTCTTTCCCGCAGCGGGGAAGAGGAATACGAGCGGGATGATGATCAGCCCTGGGATCTGGAACATTCTCAATAGCCGCTGACGATTGACAATCCTGACGGCCAGAAACGCCAAAGCGAATCGCCCCAACAAACCACCGAGTTCCTGCCACAGCCCAACATTCTTCACTTCGTCCTGTTGGGCCTTCCCGATTTTTCCAATGTGGGCTTTGAGGGCCTTGTAGGTGTCCGACCCTTTTTCCGCTTTGTCGAGATCTTTGCGAAGTTCAGGGAGAGGCTGCTTGAGGTTCACACCTGCGGGAATTGGCTTTTGCTCTCCTGGAGTCGAAGCGACTACCGGGGGCAGCCAATTCTTCTTCAACCCCGGAACGATCTGCGGCATGAACTGAATTGCGCCGAATGCCGCTCCATAGCCGCAGGCAAACAAAATCGCCGTCACGATGGAGGTGCGGGCGAGTTTGCCTTGGAAGATGTCTCCAAGAGAGGCTCGCTTGAGAGTTCCCGCGAGACGCTTCTGCTCCCAAATGGGTGACTCTGGCAGGAACGGTCGGATGATGATCAGCGGAATCGCGGGCAGCACGCCCGAGATCAGGGTATATCGCCATGCCGCATTCTCGCCAAAGATGGCCGGCAAACTCGAACCGTACGTGTTGCACAGCCCGTAGGCAAACGTCACCAGCAAACCCCCAAACGACGAGAACGCCTGGGTGTAGCCCAGCACCTTCTCACGTCGCTGAGGATCGGGGAAAAGTTCCGCGAGCCACGCGACAGCGGCCACGAACTCGACACACACGCCGATAAACGTCGTGCAGCGGAAGAACAACAGCATCGGAGCCGAGGTGCTGAAGCCCGAGGCGAGTGCCGACAGTGCGTAGAGCAATATGCTCCAGGTCAGCACCCGTCGACGACCTAGCCGGTCGGTCAGCGTCCCCCCCATCAGACCAAACGTTCCGCCGCACAGGGCACTGCCCCACATGATGTACGCGTTCCATTTCAGAATCGCGTTAAAGCCCGAATCGGTATCCGGGTCAACCTTCAACAGCTCCGCCAGCGCGGGCCGCGAGATCAGCGGGAAGACGAGCAGTTCGTAGATATCGAACGCGAACCCCAGCGCTGCGATCGCACAGATCAGCCACTGGACCCTGGTCAGTCCACCCGTCGGTGTGGATTCGCTCATCCCGCCATCTCCCGTGAGTCGTTCATCGGACTCGATTCGTCCACTCGCACTCTGTCATCAGGCGATACGTCAGTGGACAGCCGGTGAGTGTAGCGCAGTGGGAGGAGGCATGCAAACAGCCCCGCGAGCGGCAAAACTGAGTCTGTCGATAATTCGTTTGAACCAGACCAGACTCACGGCCGCCCCTCACTTACGGCTTCGCAGGCTTCGGGCACTTCTGATCGAGGAACAGGTCAATCTGGTCATACAGCTTTGCGGGGGAGGCTGTGTTATGATCGTCACCCCGCAGGGTGTAGAAAAACTTCGGTTCGTTCGCGGCCTCGTAGAGTGTCCGTCCGGATTCGAACGGCACCACGCGGTCGGCGGTGCCGTGAACCTGGAACAGTGGGCATTGCACCTGGGGAATCCGCTTGACGGACGCCAGCCGGTCCTCCGGAACCAGGAACGCCCAGCGGGGGGCATGGTGCTTGGCCACCGTCTTAAAGGAGTCGAACGTACACTCCAGGATCAGCCCGCGCGGGGCCTCCTCCGAGGCCAATTGAACCGCGACGGCCCCGCCCATCGAGCGGCCCCAGACGACGACTTCCTCGGAGG
>JAYTFV010000240.1:0-14018 GCA_043734065.1 Planctomycetota bacterium | reverse complement strand
CGCGGATGCTCGGGATTGAGCGGACGACGCTGGACAGGCGCTTGAAGAAGTACGGCTTCGCGCGGCCCGAAGGGGAAGAGGGCGAAGAAGTCGCCGAAGACGGCGAGGAGTAGGATGACGTTGGAGTCCAGCCTTTAGGCTGCTCCGGGACAGGCAAAAGCCTGGGCGCGGTGGCCCAGACACTGCTTTGAGTGTCTGGGTGGCAGGGCCACAAGAGGTCGCAGCTCGGCATAGCCGCAACCGAAGCGGTCAGCAGTCAGCAGTCAGCTCCAGGCGACCTCTGCACCCCGAAGGGGTGACACAGCACAGCCCATTCGGGGTCCAGAGGGTTTCCAGGCAGTTCGAAAATTTCTCTCATCGCTCGCAGACTTGCCGCGTGTGCAGTGCGGAGTCCCAGTCCTCAACTCCGAAGGGTGAAACAAGCGGAGGTGGACTGGCCCCAGTCTCTCCATTCGCCAGCCTCTTTATCCCGAAGGGATTCCAGCCCAGAGCCGGTGATTCTGCGTACAATGGCGACCACACTCCTTCGGAAGTCTGACCGCGAGCGAGACCCCCATGAACTGGCTCCAACACGCCTTCGACACCAGCGGCCCGGATGAGCCGCCGATCCCGGCTCAACTCGAACTGGTGGAGAAACTCTGCCGCGAGGTCGTGCGCCGGCGACTGGCTCTCCCCGCGCTGGTGTTCCTGGAGATGTCGCGTCCGCTGAATACTCTCAGCGCCCAGGCTCTGCACTTCCTGGCCCCGATGCTGAGCATGTTCTCCGGTCCGCGAGCGGCAGACGTGAGTCTGCCGAGTTCGACCGACGACGCCCCGCCCCCGAAGCCGCTCGCCGCTCACGAGCTCCTGGCTCAGTTCCTCGAACGCCCCGATTCGGTGGGGTTCTTGTGCGACCGGATCGAGGTATTGGAGAAAGAGCGTGTCGCTGTGGATGTTGACGCTGCTCCAGTCACGTCCGGCAACACCGTCGGCTAACTCCGCGAGTATCACTCCCATCCCCACCCCGGAGGGGTCACAGCCCATAGCCGGTGGTCGAGCGCAGCGACACCACCGGATCATGTCCCCTCCAGGCGATGTCTCCCGGAGGGAGTCCAGCCACGCTCGTGATGAGTGAGACTCGAAACGGCTGCAATCCCTATGGGATAGGGGGGACTGCAAGAACTGCCTTCCGGTGGTGACGCTGCGCTCACCACCGGCTATGGGCTGAATTCCCCTTGGGAAAGAGACATCCGGAATTTGGATTGGTGTCTGTCACTTCGCCGCACCGAAGGACTCAGTGGCCGAGTGATGGCCAGCCCGTCGGCGAACTCCCTCTGGCTGAATGCTGATCGCTGACTGCTAACCGCTCCTCCGCTGACAACTTCCCCCGCCCCCGCTAACATCAGCCACCGGTGATGGATGAGGCATCCGCCCCAGTCACCGCCACACTCAGGAGAAATGCAGCATGAAGAACGTGCGATGGAGTTTGATGGTGGCAGCGGGGATGCTGCTGGCCGGGGTGCAGTCGGCCACGGCTGATGTGACATTGCCCGAAGTCATCAGCAATAATATGGTCCTGCAGAAGGACATCCCGCTCCCCATCTGGGGCTGGGCCGATGCGGGGGAAGAGGTCTCCGTCACGCTCGGAGAGAGCACCGTCAAAGCCACAACGGACGCAGCAGGCAAGTGGAAGGTCACGCTGCCAGCGATCAAGACGGCGGGCGGTCCGCACGAGATGACCGTCAAGGGCAAGAACGACATCAAGATCACGAACATCCTGGTCGGCGAAGTCTGGGCCGGATCGGGCCAGTCGAATATGCAATGGGCCGTTCAGCAGTCGGTCAACGGTCAGGAGGAAGTCAAGAACGCCAACTTCCCGAAGATCCGCCTGTTCATCATTCCGCTGGTCCCCTCGGGCACTCCTGCGGAACACATCAAGGCCCAGTGGGTCGAGTGCTCGCCGCAGACGGTCGGCGGCTCCTCAGCGGTGCTGTATTTCTTCGGTCGAGAGATTCATCAGAAGCTCGACGTCCCGGTCGGTCTGATCACCACCGCTTGGGGCGGGACTGCCATTCAGCCGTGGATTCCTCCGCAAGGGTACACTGCGATTCCAGAGTTGGCGGGAGAGCGGGACAACTGGCTGGGCATGCTGACTGGCTATGCCGACACGCTGGCCAAGGATCCGGCGACCGCCAAAGACGCCGAGACGATCAAGACCTACATCACAGCGGTCAAGGCGGCCAAGCCCGGTGATGCTCTGCCCGCGATTGCTCCGTCGGCCCTGCCTAATCATCCGCTGAATTCCAACGGTCGGCACACCGGCCTGTACAACGGCATGATCTACCCGATTGTTCCGTTCGGCATCCGCGGGTTCCTGTGGTATCAGGGGGAATCCAACAACGGCCAGGGGATGCACTACTACGACATGCAGCGTGGCCTGATCGAGGGCTGGCGCAGCGTCTGGAATCAAGAGGGGAACCGCGACTTCCCGTTCCTCTTCGCCCAGCTCGCTCCGTATAAATACGGCGGCGAACCCACTTCTCTCCCCGGGATTTGGGAAGCCCAGACCGCGACCTTGCAGGTCAAGAACACCGGCATGGCCGTGCTGACTGACATCACCACGATCGGCGACATTCATCCGCCGAACAAGCAGGAAGTCGGTCGCCGCCTGTCGCTGTGGGCACTGGCCAACACCTATGGCAAGATCGACTTGGTCTACTCTGGCCCGCTGTATAAGTCTCTCGCCATCGACGGCAACAAGGCGGTCGTGAGCTTCAATCACGCTACCGGACTGAAGGCCACCGATGGCAAGGATCTCACGTGGTGGACTGTCGCCGGTGAGGACAAGAAGTTTGTCCCCGCCAAGGCGTCCATCACCGGCGATACCGTCGTCGTCACTGCCGAGGGAGTCGCGAAGCCGGTCGCTGTCCGCTTCGGCTGGCACCAACTGGCCGAGCCCAACCTCAGCAACGCAGCCAGCCTCCCCGCGTCGCCGTTCCGGACTGACACCTGGACCGATGCGGTGAATGTGAATCCGTAGAGGAAGTTTTCAGTCGTCAGTTTTCAGTGATCAGTGCGGAAAGCCCAGGGGTTGCTACCCCTGGGCTTTTTGTTGAAATTAAGACTGAAAACTCATCTCGTGCCCCTTCAACTGAACTTCACCTGAAACCCGGAGATCATCATCCCGCCGTCGACGGTCAGGGTCTGACCGGTCACAAGCGGGCTGCCGTGGACGAGGCTGACGATCCCGGCAGCGATGTCGTCAGGAGTACAGACTTGCCCCAATGGCAAGGTCTTCTCATAGGCTGCGACCAAGCCGTCATAGCGCTCGCCCAGGCCGTTCTGCGTCCAGCGTCCGGCGATGAAACCGGGAGCGACGCCATTCACGCGAATCCGGGGAGCCAGCGTTCTGGCCAGCGACACGGTCAGGTTGTCGAGTGCTGCCTTCGAACAGCAATACGGGATCGAACTCCCCTGCCCCAACTGGGCCGCCACGCTGCTGACGTTGATGATCTGTCCGCCGCCGGAGGCGAGCATCGGCTCTCTCACCGCGCGGGCACAGTGGAAGGCCCCGATGACGTTGACCTGATAGATCCGGTGCCACACCTCATCGGTGACTTGATCGAGGTCATGGAAGGGAATGAAGTCGGTCGTCCCCGCGCAGTTCACCAGCAAGTCGACCCGGCCATAGGTCTCCAGTGTCCGCGCGATCATCGCCCGGCAGGCGGCGTCATCCGCCACATCGGCCTGCACCGCGATCGCCCGGCCCCCGGATGCCACAATCTCCGCGACCGTCGTTTCGGCCTCCATCCGCGACCGCGAGTAGTTCACGACCACCGACCAGCCGAGTTTCGCCAATTGCTGCGAGGTTGCCGCCCCCACGCCGGTCCCTCCCCCGGTGATAATCGCCACGGTATTCGGTGCAGTCATGGGTGATCCTTTCTACAATGCGAGAAGTGCCCCGTTGGGCTGGCCACGGGTGCGATTCCACTCGCACACGGTAATGGGAACAGCTCGCGCGAGCGAGTCCAGGGAATCGGTTCATTGTCGGCGATTTCTCCGAAATCGCCGGATCGACTCCCGCATGCACCATTCGTTGTCGAGTCACGTCGAGCAGGCGACTTCGGAGAAGTCGCCGACAAACGGGTCGGTGATGTTTGACTATTGAGGAATTCTCGATGACCGCCCCCCCGCCCAGCACTGCTCTTCGCACCCTCATCGGCAGCACTGGCCTGACCCTCGCTCAGCTCTCGGAGAATCAGCGCGTGCTGGCGGTCTTCCTGCGGCACTCCGGCTGCACGTTCTGCCGCGAGGCCCTGGATGATCTCTCGAAGACACGCACCCAGATCGAAGCCAGCGGGGCGAAGATCGCCCTCGTTCACATGAGCGCCGAGGACGACATCCGCCCCATCGTCGAGAAGTACCACGTCGCCGACCTCCCCCGCTTCAGCGACCCCCAGCGGCAACTCTACAGTGAGTTCGACCTCCCTCCCGCCCGCTGGACCCAGCTGATCGGATTGAAGGTCTTGTGGCGCGGGCTGCTGTCCGCCTTCCACGCCGGTCACGGGTTCGGTCCGGTCAAGGAGAGCGTGACCCAAATGCCCGGCACGTTCCTGATCGAGAACGGCCAAGTCCTGCGGACCTTCCGCCACCAATCCCCCGCCGACCGGCCCGACTATGCCGAACTGGCCTGTCCCGTTC
This sequence comes from Planctomycetota bacterium, assembly GCA_043734065.1. GTDB lineage: Bacteria > Planctomycetota > Planctomycetia > Planctomycetales > Planctomycetaceae > TH-plancto1. Next base: position 9,338 of record JAYTFV010000240.1, on the reverse strand, counting down.
CGCCCTCCGTGTAGCCACGTTCGCCAGAACGTGGGCGAGTGAGAACATGCGTCCGCCCTCTGGTGAGGGGCAGCTACGTCGCAGTTCCGGCTGCGTAATGTATCAACTCGCAGACCGTTTACCGCTCCGTGACCAACCGTGAACAGAGGGGGCCCAACATGTCTCGACGCCGCAAGTGGTCCATCGCGGGTGGCGTGGGGTTTCTCGCGCTCTGTCTCGGGCTGTCGTTTCTATTCCGGCCCGCTGCACTCGATGAAGGGGTCGACCTCAAGAACGGCTGGCGGGTGCGGTTCCTGGATGCGGGTCTCGGGAAGGTGAAATACAACTCCGACTCGTCCGCCAAGCAGTTCGTGCGGACCTACGCCCCGCGAGCGATTGAAATGCGGATGGACCGTCCGATCACGATCGACCGCCAGCAGGGACCAGGTAACACGGATCTCCTGATGCTGTTTCATGTCTGGTCCCCGGAAGGGAAGGGGCGAGACCGCAATGAAGATCCGTTCCGCCCTTCACTGGAGCTGATCGAGAGCAGCGGGTTCGTGTTCCGCCACCCTTACTCGGGCATGAACTCCCACTTCTTTGGGAAGGCGGGCATCGGGATTATCACCGATGAAAGAACCTTCCCCCGCCGCGACCCTCTGCTGCACTTCCGGCTGCGAAATGGGAACTCCCCCGAGGTGCTGATCGACCGCTCGATCCCCAACCCAGGCTACCAGTCCAGCTTCCCGGAGTGGACGCCGCAGCCGCTGCCGATCACACAGACCGTGGCCCCCGTCTCGCTGACGCTGACCGGGATCACCGTGCATTCGGAGAAGCAATACATGCAAGCTCATTTCACGACCACAGCCACCGACCCGCAGTGGGAGACTCCGCATGTGCATGAAGAATTCTCCGACGCTACCGGCAATCACGGCGTGTGGCTGTCGCCGCATGAACCGGCCTGGAAGGTGAAAGCCAAAGTCCGCCGCCGCCTTGATGCCACCTTCCTGCCCGCTGAGGTTTGGACGCTAGCCACCCTGGCCACTCCCCAGCCGAAGTCCGTCGCCCCTTTTCGTGAGGTCCGCACAATCAACGGCATCCTCGTCAAGCCGCAAAGACTCTTCGGTCCCGGTAAGTACCGCATCGAGAATGGAGTAGTGGTCAGCGCCGGAGAGAAACCGCCAGGCCCCACTCCCGAGTCGACTCATTCGATCGGCAGCTCATCGGGCAGCACGGGAACAATCCACTATACGGACATCAACACCGACTTTCCTGCGATCCTGATTGAGTACGCCGAGTTGCCCCCCCTGACGCACCTGGAGGTCCGCATCCGCGACCAGACCGGTCGCGACCTGCGCAAAGGGGTCTACCGCGAAGGACGCGGATCGATGAACGGCCAACCCTACGGCTGGTATCCCTTCCAGCCGCAACCCGAGTCGACCTCGATTGTGATTGAGGTCGTGGTCCACAAGAGCCTGGAGTTTGAGTTCCTCGTGAAGCCGCCAGTGCCAGAGGCGTCCGCTCCGTAGTCTGGACCCCCAGGTCCGGACGAACTCTTGTCGAGTTGCGTGCGTCGACTAGGACACGCTCGGACCTGGGGGTCCAAGCTACGGGCCAGACCGCGACGAAGTCCGGGGCCTGACAGCCACCGGCTCGCCTCTCCGTTGGGGACTTCGCTCGGTATCATCCTGTCTCCTCACTCACCACTCACCACTCACCTTTCCCCCCATGCCCATCACGCGGCGCTTCATCGACTGGCAACAACCCGCCCTCGTCGCGGTCGTGGGGGAATTGGTGGCGAAGCATCAGGTGATGGGATTTTGCGATCTGTCGGGGATGACGGTCGTGTTCCCCGGGCATCGCGCAGCGCGGCGGTTCTTGGAGTTACTGGCCGGACGGACGCAGAACCGCAATGTGCCGCCGGAGGTCATCACGGTCGGCGATCTCCCCGAAAAACTCTATCGACCACAGAAGCCGTTTGCGGATGAGCTGACCCAGCGGCTGGCGTGGAAGCTGGCCTTGCGGAACCTGCCGCATGATCTCGTGCGCGAGGTCATCCCGCACCCGCCCGAAGAAAAGAATGTCGATGCCTGGCTTCACATCGGCGAGATGCTGGCCAGTCTGCACCGCGAGCTGGCAGCGGACCGGCTGCGGTTTTCGGATGTTCTGACCAAGATGGCATCGAAACCGGAGTTCACGGAGACACGCCGTTGGGAGGCCCTCAGTGAGATTCAGGCGGAGTATCTGCGCATCCTGGATGGCCTCTCACTCTGGGACCAGCAGACGGCCCGACTCGTGGCCATCGAACAGCACGAGTGCCAGACCCGGAAGCAGATCGTGCTCGTCGGTACGGTCGACATGAACCAGACGCTGCGCGAGATGCTCGATCAGGTGGCGGAGCAGGTCACGGTCTACATCCACGCCCCGTCCGACCTCAAGTGGCACTTCGACCCGCACGGCTGTCTGGAGCCGAGGCACTGGGTCGACCGACCCATCGAGCTGCTCCCCGAGCAGATGGTCCTGGCCGAGAAGCCCGCTGATCAGGCCCAGGCCATTGCGACTCAACTCGCCGCTCTCAACGGCAGCCGCCGCGTCGACGAGATCACGATCGGGCTGGCCGATGACACGCTGGTCCCGACGACGCAGCGGGTGCTATCGCAATCGGGAGTCAGCACGCGGTGGGTCGCCGGGCAGATGTTCCGCGATTCGCCGCTGGCTCATCTGCTGCGCGGGCTGGTCGCTTACTTGGAAACGCGGCACACCCACCCGTTCGCCGCCCTCGTCCGGCATCCCGATGTGTCGGCGTGGCTCGCTCAGCAAGGGGCCGACCCCGCGTGGGTGAGCGCCCTCGACAAGTACATCAGCGAACACTTTCCGGCATCACTCGGGCATTGGCTGGGTTTGCCGGAACGCTCGGAGCCATGCCGCCAGGCGTTCGAACTGATCGAGACCGCGATCGCCCCACTGCTCGAACCCGCACGGATGGCCGGGGAGTGGGCCGAGCCGCTGATCGAGTGGCTGCTGAATTTGTACGCCCACCGCGAGTTCAATCGCGAGGACGCTGCCGATGCGGCGGCGCTCAACGCCAGTGAACGCTTTGTCAAAGCGCTGAGGGGCCTCCAGAACCTGCCCGAGCCATTGGCCCCCTCGGTCAACGCCGCGCAAGCTCTGCGTCTCGCTCTGGAGCAACTCGACCGCCAGTTGATCCCTCCGTCTCAGGACGATGCGGCGCTCGAACTCCTCGGCTGGCTGGAACTCCCGCTGGATGATGCGCAGGAGTTGATCGTCGCCGGATTCAATGAGGGGAGCGTGCCGTCGTCGCTGAACTCCGACCTGTTCCTGCCCAACTCGTTGCGGTCGCAACTGGGGATGACGGACAACTCGCGGCGGCTGGCTCGCGATGTGTATGCCCTGACCGCGATCCTGCATTCGCGGCGACGCGTGACGCTGATCGCGGGGCGAACCGACTCGCGCGGGGATGCGCTGCGACCGAGCCGGTTGTGGTTCGCTGCTGATGCGGAAACGGTGGCGCGGCGGATTCAAACCTTCTACGGGGAGATGCCGGAACGTAGCAGAAGTCGTGAGACTTCTGCCGAAATCCAGAAAGCGACGGAGGTAGAGGACGGCAGAAGTCTGACGACTTCTGCTACGGCCTCTCGCCTCACTGTCCCGCGTCCCGACCCGGAGCGCTCGTTCGAGGGGGCCATCCCCGTCACCGGCTTCTCGGCGTATCTCGCCTCGCCTTACCGCTTCTATCTCGGGCACGTGCTGAAGCTGCGAACGCTGGATGATGATGTCGAGGAACTCGACGCCCGCGACTTCGGCAACCTGCTGCACTACGTCCTCAAGGGGTTCGGGCACAGCGACTGGAAGCACTCACAGGACGAAGCGGCCATCGCCCGCTACCTCGATCAACAGCTCGACATCACCGCCGATCTGACGTACGGCGGCGACCCGCTGTTCCCGGTGCAGATTCAGATTGAGCAGGCCCGCGACCGGCTGAAGGCGTTCGCCGCCTGGCAGGCGAAGCGGGCTCTCGACGGCTGGGAGATCATCTTCACCGAGAAGGCGAGCGAGGTGACGCTGGCCCTCGGCGACGAACGCACGGTCCAGATTCACGGCAAGATCGACCGCATCGATCGACATCGCGGCGACCAGACGTGGGCCATTCTCGACTACAAAACCGCGGAGCAACGCCGCGCCCCGAGCGAGGTCCACTTCTCCAAGGGGCAGTGGGTCGACTTGCAACTGCCGCTGTATCGACTGCTGGCGGAGCCGCACGGCGTCACGGGTGATATCCAACTCGGGTACATCTCGATCCCGCGCGACAACGACCGGCTGGAGTGCTTACTCGCCGATTGGTCGGAGGAAGAGTTGCGAGAAGCGGAGGCAGTCGCGCGCCACACCGCGAATCGCATCCTCAACAAAGATTTCTGGCAGGTACTTGATCGTCCTCCGATCTCGCAGTCGGAGTTCGGCCCGATCTGTCAGGACGGCGTCCTTGATCGGGAGGTGGTCGTATGACTCCCGATGATGAACTGCTGTTTGAGGACTTGCGGGGGGACGGGACCGTCGAACGTAGCGGAATTCGTAAGAATTCCGCCGTCAGTCCGGCGGCGGAAGCCGAAGTGGACGGCAGAAGTCTGACGACTTCTGCGACGACGGTCGTGGCCCTCACTGACCCGCATGTTGTCATCCTCGCTTCTGCGGGAACTGGCAAAACATTTCAACTGACCAACCGCTATCTGACGCTGCTGCGGTCTGGCAGTTGTGATCGCATTCTGGCCTCGACGTTCACTCGCAAAGCAGCGGGGGAAATCCTCGACCGCATCCTGGTACGGCTGGCGGGAGCGGTCCTCGATGAGAAGGAACTGACTAAGCTCCAGCCGTTCATCGGCCAGCCGCCGATCACGCGGGACGAGTGCATCGCGCTGCTGCAACGAGTCACGAAGCAGTTGCATCGCGTGCAGATCAGCACGCTCGATGCCCTGTTCTCGAAGCTGGCATCGAGCCATACGTTTGAACTCGGGTTCCCGCCGGGCTGGCGAATGATCGAGGATGTGGAGGTGAGCCGCCTGACCGACCGGGCCATCGAAGCGGTCTTGCGAAAGGCCGGTCGCCAGGACGCCCGGCGACTGATGCACCTGCTCAGCAAGGGCGAGAACACTCGCCGAGTGCATGACCTGATTCGCGAGACGGTGAGGAACTTCGCTGCTCCGTACCTCATCACAAACGAGGCCGACTGGAACCGGCTGCCCGATCTGCCGCTGCTCAACGATCTCGAACTCCATGGGGCCATCGCCGTCTTCGAGAGCTTGCGGTTCGACGACAAGCGGATCATGAATGCCCTTGACAAGAACCGTCGCCAACTCCGCGAAGACGACTGGGAGAGTTTTCTGGCTGATGGTTTGCCGCTACGACTCGTGCAGGGAGACACCACTTATTACAAGAAGGATCTCCCCACCGAATTGCTGGCCGCCTACGCCCCGCTGATCCATCACGCGAAGGCTCTGTTCTACAAGGTCTGGGCCAGCCAGACGCGCGGCACGTGGGAGACACTCGACCGCGTCTACACCGAACTCTCCCGCCTCAAGACCGAAGAGCGGGTGCTCGATTTCGGCGACATCTCGCGGACGCTGGCCGAGCGCCTCGGCCAGCACTCCATCGACAGCGTGTCGTTCCGGCTCGATGCGAACATGGACCATCTGCTGCTCGATGAGTTCCAGGACACCTCGCTGGATCAATGGCACATACTGCGGCCGTTTGCGGCGTCGACGACCTCGGAGCCGGGCAAGTCTTTTTTCTGTGTCGGCGACCGCAAGCAGGCGATCTACGGCTGGCGCGGGGGCGAGGCGGCGATCTTCGACACAATCCGAACCGAGTTCCCGATCCTGCAGTCGACCTCGCTCGATGAGAGCCGACGTTCCTCCCCGGCAGTCATCGAAGCGGTTAACGCGGCGTTCACGTCACTGCAAGGCACCTCCGATTTCGATCCTCTCTCGGTGGTCATCTCTCAGTGGTGCGAAGCGTTTCCGAAGCACGACACCGCCCGCACGGGTCTGCCGGGATATGTCCGGTTGGAAGTGGCCGATGAGCCGCCCAAGGTAGAACCGATCGCGAACAATGCCAAGCCCCCGAAGCCGACGAAGGCCGACCTCGCCGATCTGGTCCTCGACCTCACCGCCGATCGCATCGAGGAATATTCGCAGCACGCCCCCTCGGCGACGATTGGAGTTCTGTTCCGAGGCAACGCGGCGATCCGGCTGCTGGGAAACAAGCTGCGAGCGCGGGGGCTGGAGTTCAGCGAGGAGGGCGGGACGCTGATCACCGACTCGGCGGCAGTGCAGTTACTCCTGTCGTTAGTCAAGATCGCCGACCACCCCGGCGACCGCGTGGCCCGCTTTCATGTGGCAACTTCCCCACTGGCGGAGATTCACCAACTCGGGCGCTGGGAGGACGATGCGGCAGCGGTGGCCGTGTCGGAACACCTGCGGAACCGGCTGCTCAGCGACGGGTACATGGCCACACTGCAGCGCTGGGTGCTGCAACTCGGCAGTGTCGCCACGGAGCACGATCAGTCCCGGCTGAGGCAACTGATCGAGCTGGCCGAGGGGTATGAGGCGACGACTCGCCCGCGCGACTTCATCCGACTGGTCGAGACGCGCAAGGTCGAGAACCCGACCCCCGCGCGGATTCAGTTGATGACCGTCCACAAGTCGAAGGGGTTGCAGTTCGACATCGTGTTTCTGGCCGACCTCGATACCTCACTCGTCCAGCCGCCGAAGTATCTCACCTCGAAGCCCGCCGCCGCCGCCCCGCCGGATTGCGTGCTGGTCTATCGGTCGAAGGAACTCAAGGACATCCTGCCGCCGGAGCTGCAAGTGGCCTATGAGCAGACGCAAGCGACCGATTTGGTGGGCAACCTGTGCGTGCTGTATGTGGCGATGACTCGCGCGGTCCATGCGCTGCACATGATCCTTCCGGCCAAGGAGAGCCAGACGATTCCCAAGACGTTGGCGGGACTGTTGATGGTCGGACTCGGCAGTGGCCAGGCCGTGACACCGGGGGCGACGTTGTATGAGACTGGAGATCCCCTCTGGGTCGAGCAGTGTCCTGCACTGCAACGACATGTCTTCACCGCGCAGGCTGAGACGACTCCCTTCCACGTCGAGTTTGCCGAACTCAGCGGAGGTCGCCGCCGTGGACTGGAGCGGGTCATCCCCTCGCAGCTTGCCGACAAGTCCACGCCTGTGAAACTCGCCAGCGTCCTGCCACTCGGAGATGCGGGCGGGGTCGATCGCGGAACGTTGTTCCATGCCTGGCTGGAGCGGATTGGGTGGCTTGAAGACGGCGTACCGCCGGACGATGAACTGCGGCAGATCGCGGAGGTCATGCGGGGGCAGCCCCTCGACATCGAGCGCTGCCTGACACAGTTCCAGGCGATGCTCCAGCTACCCAACATCGCGTCGTTGCTCACCCGCCGCAGCTATCAGCGGGGGCATTCGTCCATGGGCGGTCCTGAACGGATATCCGACCGGGAGGGCGAGGCTCCTGGCGAGCCGCGACGTGGCGGGGGCATCGTTCCTGGCTCGCGGCTCAGCAGGAGCTTCGCCCTCCTGCTGGCAGGCCCGGCCGAACTGGCTGCCGGGGAATGCGAGGTCGATCTCCATCGGGAGCGACGACTCAATGTGATCGATGCAGGCCGAACCATCTCGGGCAGCATCGACCGACTCGTCCTCATGCGAAGCAACGGGCAAGTCGTCGCGGCGGATATCATCGACTTCAAGACCGATGCGATCATCGGTGACGAAGAGACCGCGATCACGGGAAAGGTGGCGGCCTATCGCGACCAGATGCGTTCCTATGCCCGGGCCGTCGGTTTGATGTACAAGCTGACTCCCGAGCGAATCTCGACGCGGCTGGTCATGCTCGCGACCGGACGGGTCGAGACGGTAGAGTTCGGCCCATGAACAGCTTTCGCTTTCTCCACGCCGCCGATCTGCACCTTGACTGTCCGCTCAAAGGGCTGGAGCAGTACGAGGGGGCACCGGTGCAACAAATTCGCGACTCCACAAGGCGGGCCCTGGAGAACCTGATCGAACTGGCCATTACGGAGCAGGTGGCGTTCGTCGTGATCGCGGGCGATCTGTTCGATGGCAAGTGGACCGACATCCAGACCGGCCTGTGGACGGCCAATCAGTTTCGGCGGCTGGAGAAGCAGGGGATCAAGGTCTACCTGATTCGCGGCAACCACGACTCGATGTCCGAGGCGGCGCTGAAGATGACTTGGCCGCGCAACGTGTTCCAGTTCCGCACCGACTGTCCGGAGACGGTGATCGACGAACGCACGGGGGCCGCCTTGCATGGGCAGGGGTTCGCCACGCGCGAGTGTGCCGTCGACCTTGCCAGCCAGTACCCGCCCGCCGATCCGCAGCGCGTCAACATCGGGCTGTTACACACCAGCTTGATAGGGGATGCCCAGCACGATGCCTACGCCCCCACGACGCCGGATGTCCTCCTCAGCAAGCGGTATGACTACTGGGCCCTCGGGCACATTCATGCGCATCGGATCGTGCATCCGTCGCCGGTCATCGTCTATCCCGGCTGCACTCAGGGGCGGCACATTCGCGAACCGGGGGCCAAGGGATGCCTGCTGGTCTCGGTCGAGGGCCACACCTGTCGCCCCGAGTTTCGCGAGACGGATGTCCTGCGCTGGCAGTCGGTGGCCATCGACCTCCCGACCTCGGCCCAGCGGCCCGAGATGCTCCGAGCGGTCCACTCGCAACTGGAAGCCTGTCGTCAGCAGTCGCAAGGCCGCTTCAGCGCGGTGCGTCTCACCTTGACTGGACGCTGCGAGTTCCATCGCGACATCGAGAAGCCGCAAGGCCGCATCGAGATCCTCGGCGAGATCCGCAACGTCGCCAATCAGTGGGACGACCTGTGGATCGAGAAGGTCGAACTCGAAACCGCCCCGCCGGTCGATGTCGAGGCCCTCCGCGCCGGACAGGATCTCTTCGGCGAACTGTTGCGCGACTTCGACCGCTGGCACCAAGCCGACGACGCCACACTCAGCGTCCTGGCCAATGAGCTGACCCCGCTGGCCCAGAAGATCGGCAGCGTGATCCCCCAAGACGACCTCAATCTCACCGACCCCGAGAAGATTCGCCACTGGCTCAGGCAGGCCGAGTCGCTCGTACTCTCGCTCGCCCCGTCCGGAGAGTGAAGTCGGACCGGCCCATTGACTCGTCCCCGAGAGACGATCAGGCGTCGTTGGCGAATGACATGGGCCGCGTTGGGCGTTCTGCAGCAGAATGCCTCAGCGCGAGCCGCCGGTGCTGATCGGCATACGGTCTGGGATA
>JAYTFV010000239.1:0-4221 GCA_043734065.1 Planctomycetota bacterium | reverse complement strand
CCCGATCGCGGGGTTCTTCTATGACCCCTACTCGCGGCCCGAGACGAAGCGGCCCGGGGCCTGGATGGATGACTGTTTGAGTCGCAGGGCACAAGGGGCTGAGGTCCAACACCCCGTGGCGTACCTCGTGTGTAATGCCACACCGCCAATGGGTGAGACTCCCTCGTTGATGAGCTTTCGCGAGGTCGAGACCCTGTTCCACGAGTTCGGGCATGGACTGCAACACATGCTGACGACCGTCGACTATCCCGATGCGGCGGGCATCAGCGGGGTCGAGTGGGACGCCGTCGAACTGCCGAGTCAGTTCATGGAGAACTGGTGCTACCACCGCCCCACGCTCGACAAGCTGGCCCGGCACTATCAGACCGGTGCGACACTGCCGGACGAACTGTTCCGCAAGATGGTGGCGGCGAAGACCTACCGAGCGGGGTCGATGATGCTGCGGCAACTGACGTTCGGCATGACCGACATCCAGTTGCACTCGGCGTTTGATCCGCAGGGAACCGACAGCATTTTCGATGTTCAGAGGCGGGTGATGGAGCGGGTGTCGGTGCTGCCGATGTTCCCCGAGGACCGGTTCCTGTGCGCGTTCTCACACATCTTCGCGGGAGGCTATGCCGCCGGTTACTACAGCTATAAATGGGCCGAAGTGCTGAGCGCGGATGCGTTCTCGGCGTTCGAGGAAGCGGGACTGGATCAGGAGTCGGCTGTGCGCGCGACCGGTCGACGGTTCCGAGACACGGTTCTCGCACTCGGCGGCAGTCGACACCCGATGGACATCTTCCGAGAGTTCCGGGGTCGCGATCCATCGGCAGAGTCACTACTGCGGCACAATGGGTTGTCCTGAAGTCGCCGGATTCTCCGAATCCGGTGCCGGGGAGTTCGCAGACACAAAGACCACGTTCCGATGGGCGGGAGTTGCACCGCCGGAATCGGGGAATTCGGCGACTGTTGTGACCCAGAAATATCGGGGGATTATCAGAGTGTGAAGACTCGCGCGGTTGCGTATAAATAGTTCGCGCGCGGACCTTTTCTTTTCCAAGGAAGCTGACTATGCTCGCGCCCACTTCTGAGATGTTACACCCATTTGGATTCAGCGGGATCTCGTTCAGTGCGAGACTTTGGGGCCATGTTGCGATTTGCATTATGTCTCTGCCTGGGGACATGGGGGGGACTCCCTTCGCTTGTTGGGGCTGCTGAAACTGCTGTCGCTGCACCTGCTGTCACCGAGTCTGAGGTGACGCAGCCTTACAGCGGGACCACGCTCGCTCTCGCTCCTGAAATCACGGAAGCGATGGAGCATTGCGAGCCGCTGTGGGAGAGCATGCGATCCGATATCGTGTCCTGCGAAGTCCAATTCCGAAAATTCTTTCGGGTCAAACCCGTTGCTCCGCTGACGCGCGATCAAGTGTTCGACTTGCTGAAGCGTCATGACTTGGGCGAGCATCCCGATCGGGTTCTCGATTTCCTGCGAGAGGTGGCGGGCCCGGATGCCAAGCTCGAGGCTCCCACTCGCCATTTGTTTGTCCAGGGGAATCGCCGGAAGCATGATCTGGGACCGTTGACTTACGTCGACGACGATCACTTCAGCCTCAAGCATGACTTGGACAACAAGCAGGTCCATATCTATGAACGTGGTCGCAATCCGGCCAGCAGTCCCGGTCTGGAAACTTTCCGGAGTCCCCTCCCCTCTCGGGCGGAGGGCTACCGGCCGGACCGTGCGAAACGCGACGGGGGCCTCCTGCGGCTGGTGACCATCACCGCGACGACGAATCCGGTGGGAGAGCTGCAGACGACGAATACGATCGACTGGGCCACGGGTGTCGTCCTCAATCGGCGGCGGGTCATGAACGGGGAGGTGCTCCAGGAAGCGGACTACTCCAGTCTCACCACGTTAGCGGGCGGGATCACGATTCCCCGCTGCGTATTGACAGCACGCTATTTGAGGGGGTCCCTCCTGGCCCTGGATCTCGCATTGCTGGACGAGGCGCGGATCAACGAAACGATTCCGGATTCGATCTTTGTGGTGTCCAAGCCCGAGGGTTGGCTGGTGTTGGATTTTCGGGAGCAGGCCAGCGGTGCCAGCATTCCCGTCCCCAAGGGCGAGATCGAGGATGTCCGAACACTGATCCCCTCATTTGCCCTGAACCCACCCGGACCCGCATTTTCGCAAGAGAACGAGTCACGTCCCTTGTCTTTCTCAAAACGAACCCTGCTGGTCGTGAACGGACTGGCGTTGATTGTCCTGGGTGCCTGGATGTGGAGACGGGCGTCACTCAAGGAACCGAATCACTAAATTCTTCTGGTCTCTGGTTGGATGGTCCGACTCGGACTGAGGATTGTTGAAGGAGAGTTGTTCATGAAGAACTTTCTGTTGCCAGTACTGCTCGTGTTCGCAGGGGCCGCCTCGCTCTATGCCAGTGGAGAGTGCGGTCTGTACCCCGTGGTCTTCGTGCCTTCGAAGTGTGAGCCCCCCTACGAAGCCGAACCGAATCAACCCACCGGAATGTGCATGAAGCAATCCGATGGGTCGTGCATGTCCGTGGATTGCTCCGACTTCGCGTGGAGCAATGCCATCCCTGGAAGATGTGGAAACGGGATTATCACCGAGAACAACGTGCCTCGCTGTCTGCAATCCTATGCCGTCACGAATGTCACTCTGCATGAATACGTCCTGGAATGCGATTTTGACGGTAACGCCTGCAGGTGTACGCTGCAGGCGACCGGCGGGTCCATCCCGACGCCCGTCTGCAACTGCATGGACATGGAGCCGCTGCACTGAGAACTATGGACGGGCGATCCACGGACGGGCCATCGAAAGTGTCGCTTGAATCGAGAGACATCGCTCCCGGCAGGGGTGGGAGCGATGTCTTTTTCCGCCGCCAGCTTTTTTCGGAGCGCTCCCGCAGCGACTCACCGTCATCAGGACAGCCTATCGAAAAGCGTGGCATGGGCGTCTCGCCCATGAGTTATCCTCGGGATTCACGGGCGAGACGCCCGTGCCACGGGGCCTTTTCAATAGGCTGAGGAATCCACCACCCGTGCCGTTCATCGACATCAACACGTTCCCGGCCATTGAACCCGTCCCCGGCTGCCGGATGCGGACACCGTTCGGACAGCACCTCATGCTGTCGTACCTCGAAATGGACGACGGGGCCGAAGTCCCGCTGCATCACCACCCCCATGAACAAGGGGGCATCCTGCTCCAGGGGCAAGTCCAACTCACCATTGGCGACGAAACCCGCATCGTCCAGGCAGGGTCGCTGTTTATTATCCCTCCCAACGTGCCGCACCGGGCAGTGGCGATCAGCGGACCAGCCACCATACTCGATGTCTTCAGCCCGATTCGCGAGGACTACGCCGCCCAGATGAATACGTACATCCCCCCGGTGGGGTCGCCCACGACGTAGCGAATGCGAGTCGCCGAGCGACAGAGCCTATGAAGCCACGAATCGCCGATGTAGCCCGGCGTAGGTGCCGTTGAGTTGCAGGAGCTCCTCGTGCGTCCCCTGCTCCACCAGTCGGCCATGATCGAGGACCAGGACCAGGTCGGCCTCGCGGATCGTGCTCAGGCGGTGGGCCACCACGAAGCTGGTGCGACCGGCGAGGAGCTTCGCGAGCGCCGTTTGCAGCCGGTCTTCGGTCTGGCTGTCGATGCTGCTGGTGGCCTCGTCGAGGATCAGGATGCGGGGATCGGCGATCAGCGCGCGGGCAAAGCAGATCAGTTGACGCTGGCCGAGCGAGAGCGACACGCCGCGTTCGCCGACGGGGGTGTGGATGCCTTGCGGCAGGGCGGTAATGAGGTCGGCACAGTCGAGCTGTTTGAAGACTCGCCGGACCTCCTCGTCCGTGGCGTTCGGTTTGGCGAACCGCACATTCTCCGCCACAGTGCCGAAGAACAGAAAGTTCTGTTGCAGCACGATCCCCATGCGGTGATGCAGGGCGTCACCGCTGAGGGTCTGGATGTCGTGGCCATCGATCAGCACGCGGCCCGAATTGGCGAGGTAGAACTTCGACACCAGATTGATGATCGTCGTCTTCCCGCTGCCGGTGTGGCCGACGAGGGCGATCGTCTGGCCGGGCTTCACGACGAAATTAAAATCGATCAGGACCGGGCGGCCCGGCTCGTATTCGAAGTTCACCTGCTCGAAGGCGACCTCCCCCTTCAAGTCCGGCAGCGAGATGGCATCGGGCGGATCGACCCAATCGGGTCGCGTGTCG
>JAYTFV010000238.1:0-4527 GCA_043734065.1 Planctomycetota bacterium | reverse complement strand
GCTCTACGAGAATGTGGGGAGGCATTTCGCCCCGGATCTGATCGTGGTCGCGATATATGGCGGCAATGACTATTGGGATCTGATGCAGACTAAGAATCGTGTGCATCTGAATCGAGAAGGGGGGCGTTTCGTCCATCATTTGCGGCCCCCGGTGGATTCCCACGTCCCGGGACAGAAGTCGCTGCCGCCCACGTTCAATCGACAGTGTAAGAACTTCCTGCGCGATCATTTCGCGACCTACCACGCGTTGGCAGAAATCGGTCCGTTGCGATCAGCGTTCGGAACTCCCCCGGTGTACTCCCCGTTTGAACGGAAGGTGCAGAAACTCCCCCAAGAGGCCGTCGCCGCCTACTTCCAATCGCTCGGGCAGGCGGCCTATTATGCGAACGCCCCGGCGACACTGCCGGAGACCGACGCCATGTTCAAGCATACGGTGGGCTTGTTTCAGGCCAGTGCCAGCCGTGATCGAGCGGCGCTCCTGTTTCTCGTGATTCCCACCTTGCGGGAAGTCTGCCCCGAAGTCGATTCACAAGGAATCGCTTCCGCGGTCAGCAAACTCCGGTTGTCAGCGGAGCAGGCCACCTTGGACACAAAAATCCGGGGCCTGGCGGTACAGGCCATTCGAGAATCTCATGCCGAGGTCATCGATCTTTATGCCTCCCTGATTGCGGTCCATAAGAGCCACCCCGAACGACGCCTGTATCACAAGTTTGACAATCACTTGGCTCCAGAGGGGCACCGCGTGGTCGCGGACGTACTTGCGAAACTGATTCCACAATACGTTCAGACAGGTGAGGCGTCCCCTCCGGGAGGGAATACGCCTCCCTGAGGGAGTGGCTCAGCCGTTCCGCGACGGACTGTCATTTGATCGATGAATCGCTTCCAGAAACCGCCGGACGCATTGGTCGAGCGTGTGCTCGCGGCGGACGTACTCGGCTCCAGACTGCGAGTGTGCGTGCCACGCGGGCGGCATGTCCCACAACTCGCGAATCAGTGCGGCGAGGCGTGCGACATCGTGACCGGCGTTGACGCCCGCGTTCGAGGGCTTCATGAAGTGGTCGAACTCCTCGAGCGACACGATCGGAGTTCCCGAACTGGCGGCCTCCAACAACACATTCGGGAACCCCTCGAAGGCATCCGATCCGGTAAAGCAGAACAACCGCGCGGCACGAAACGTCTCGGGCATCACATCCCTCGGGACATAGTCGGTGATCCGAACATTGGGCGGACAGTGGCTCCGGATCGACTGCTCGATGAGGGGATCACCGGGATTGATAATGAGATGAAACGGAATGGCCGGGCAGAGCCGCGCCACCTCCTGTGCCAGATGCGGACGCTTGTGCAACTGATCGTATCGTCCGATCCACAACACTGTCGTTCGGGACGCGGGTGAGGCATCACCGATCGGGAACCATCCGGCATCGACCGGATTGGGAATGACTGTCGCCTCCCGCTGCAACAACTGCTGCACGCGGTTCTGCTGCCACGGCGTCTGGCACAGGATGCCGTCCGCCTGAAACGCGGCCCTCGCTTCTGGAGAAGTCGCTCCATTCGGATCGACATAGCTCTCATCGGATAAAAATCGCTCGTCCAGATCGCTGTTCGACTGCACCCAGAACCAGACGCGGAAACCCAACTGGCGAGCTGCCTGGACCGCCGCAGCGGAACCTTCTCCGACGCCCAGGGCCAGCACGACTTCGGGCTGCGATGAGCGCAGCAACGTCTCGATGCGAGTGGCCAGTGGGAGACGCGGCCTCGCCAGTTTGGCCAACGCCAGCAGGGGCACCTGCCACAGCAATCCCGGTCGAAAGCGTTTCACTTGCAGCCACGGAAAACCCGCTGTTGGCTCGACGGCCTGCGAGACCTCCCGCCGGATCGCGCGGAGCGGCTCGACATCGCATAACAGTTCCACTCCGTCCACCACACGCTGCCGGGGCCTGGAGGTGTGCCGCACCACGAATTGCACATGATTCGCCGGGTCACGGGCTAATGCCCGAGCCAGGGACCACGCAAAAGTCTCCAACCCTCCGATGGCGTTCCCCGCCCGCTGGTCAATCGCGGGGTAGGCGTTGAGGGCCACAATCGCCAGACGCATCTTGCGGCTCCTGGTCTGAGTCCATTTCGAAACGAGAACTGCGTCGCGGCTGGTGTCCGGATTGGAGTTCAGCTTTGAGGACATGTTCCAAAACAACTTCCCGATTTGATTTTGAACAGAAGATAACAAAGCAAACGAAGAGCCTTTGGATTGATCCCTTCGTTACCTTCGTTGCCTTCTGTTCAGATCCTTCTGTTCAAATCGGGAAGTTGTTTTGGACCAATTCATTAGGCTGCTCCGGAGTAGGCTAAAGCCTGGACTCCAAGCCGGACGCAGCACGGGAGCCGGACTTCACTTCACCAGCGAATGCTTCTCGATGAACTCCACGATCGGGGTCGAGTCCTCCAGGCCGTGCGGGTGGTGCTTGACGCCGGGCTTGGCGATCAGCGTGATGTCCCCGCCCAGGGCCTTGTACCGCTCGGCGATCAGGCCGGTGTTCTCCTGCCAGGGCACGAACTCGTCCGCGTCGCCATAGACATGCAACAGCGGCACCTTGGCCTTGGCCAGCGGGGCGAGGTTGTCGACTGGGTTGCCCTTGTAGGCCAGCGCCTCGGCCTCATCCTTGAACCCGTAGCACTCCAGCACCAGCTTCCAATCCCGCGCACTCCCCGGCCCTTTCCCTTTGCCACCCGGCCAGCTCTTGAAGTCGCACACCGGGGCGTCGGCATAGATGCACGCCACCTTCTCCGGATTGGCAATCGCCCAGTTGTAACAATACAGCCCGCCGCGACTCAGCCCGACCAGCGCGGCCTTCTTCGAGAACCCGTACTTGCCGGTCAGCTCCGCATAAAACTTGTTCCAGTGCGCCACAGCTGTCGGCGACCCGAGCATGTCGGGGACGCTCATGTAGACGATGTGGAATCCTTTACCCAAGAGGGCGATGTCCGGGGCGGGCCGGTGTCCGAAGAACTCGCCGTGCCAGACCCAGGGGAGCCCCTTCGCCGGGGTCTTCGGCGAGACGACCAGCACCTTGCGGCCATCGACTTCGAAGTCATGCTTCTCATAGCCGTTCCACTCGGACTTGGCTCCGGGGAAGGCGGGAAACGATGACGAAGAGTCCTCTGCTTTTGAAGTCAGTGCAGCCGTCACAAAAATGATGGCTGCCAGAAACAAACGGACAAGGTAAGACCGGCAACAGGGAAAGTTCATCGGAGAAGGGTGCATGCTGGCAGGGTTTTCTGGGAACATGATTGCTCATCTGGATGTGACGGACAGTTCGATGATTTTAGACAGGATGGACAGGATTGACAGGATGGCCCTCTCTTGTAACGGTGCTGCTCACGGATTCTCCAAACCTCAAATGTGCGATACTCAGCATCCTGTCCAAAATCAAAGTCCCCCCTCTCAATTGGCCCCCGTGACTGCTATTCCGTCTTGGGTGCGTTTACTGATCGGGTGTCTCGAAAGGTTCTGTGTTTGCGTTTGAATTCCAACCGTTGTGTTCCGAAATTCAACAGCAGTCCGACTTCAATTCCCGTAGCTGTTAGATAGTTCACCAATTGAACTTCATGTGCCAGGACGAGGGATTGAACTGCCTTGTTCTCGATCAGCACCTGCCCCTCAACGAACAGATCAGCCACAAAGTCGCCGACCACGATGCCCTCGTACCGGACTTGGATTCTGGCCTCGGCCACGACGCTCAACCCGGCTTTCCTTAGTTCGTACACCAGAGCATTCTGGTAAACCGATTCCAGAAAACCAGATCCCAGAGTCTGATGCACCTTCATCGCACAACCAATGATTGTGCCTGTCAGATCTTCATTGTCCATATCCTGTCAATCCTGTTCATCCTGTCCAAACTCTGTTCGCTCATGACCGAGACAGCTTCCCGGCCCAAAGAAATCATTCCCGCACCTTCTTCAGTAGCGGCGCAATCACGGCCTGCGGCACAAACTGCTCCAGGTGGGTCAGGCTGTGGTCGCGGCCCATCTGGGCGATTTGTTTGATGAGGGTGCTGGAGACGTGCGAGTATTTTTCGCTGGCCATCAGGAACACCGTCTCGACATCCGGCGACAGCGTGCGGTTGGTGAGGGCCATCGTGAACTCGGACTCGATGTCGGACACGGTGCGGATGCCGCGCAGCATGACCCCCGCCTGGCGGCGATGCACATGGTCCACGGTCAGCCCCTCGAAGCAGTCGACCTCCACGTTCGGGAGGTCGGTCAACACGCTCCGCAACAGATCGACGCGCTCCGCCGGTGTGAACAACGGCCGCTTGTCTGGGTTGATACCGACGCTGACGATCAGCTTGTCCACCAGCCGCGCCCCGCGCCGGATGATGTCCAGATGCCCCAGCGTGACGGGGTCGAAGCTGCCAGCGTAGAGACCGATGCGAGTGGACATGGGGGGGAGGTTGATGGTTTATGGTTTATGGTTGATGGTTGATCGACAGAGGGGGCAAAGCCCCCCGGTTGCAACCGGGGGGCTTTCTT
>JAYTFV010000237.1:0-11256 GCA_043734065.1 Planctomycetota bacterium | reverse complement strand
TGATGGCCCTGCTCATCATGGCCGTCGGCGTGACCTCGGTCTTCACCCTCTTCCCGATTTCGATCCTCAAGGCTGTCAAAGCCAATCAGGTCACCAACGCCAAGCTCTACGAAGGGGCCATCAAGGACACGCTCCTGACCCATCCCCAGCTCTGGACCGGGGCTCCGGTATGGAGCGAGAACACGGTGTACGGGCAAGTCAGTACCGTGGCAGGCGTCGAGAATCGCTGGGTCACCCCGAAGCCGGATGGACGATTGATGCCGGATACGAATCAATTGTTCATGTGCGTGTCGGGGAGTCCCGGGACGAGCGGGACGCGGGTGCCCACGTTCCAATACAGCACGATCTGGTCTGCTCCGATCGGCCTCGGGGGCTACAACAACTCCGGAGCGTTGCCCGCGGGCATGACGAACACATTCGATGGCAGCCTGACCTGGACCCCGTACCGTCACAGCGGGTATCTGGCCAACCCGCTCTGGTCGGCGTATGTGGTCGACCCGCTGGGTTGGCATCGAGTCATCGCGCCTCTCAGTCAGACTCAATTCGGGAACATCACCAGCACGGACACGTCAAGTGCCCTCAACATGGACCGGATCCATTGCCAGTTGCCATCGGGTGCCGCCGATGGTGCCTTTCGGCTTCAGGACTCCTGGAACGTCGTACTCAAGACGACCCCGGTGACGTTGACGAATCCGAATCCGTCGGCCACTCAGATCGAAATTCAATTCCCCGCGACGCTGGCCGATACGGTGGACTTCAACAGCTTTTCCTCTCCCCATCGAGTCGTCCTCACATCGACCCAGAATCATCGAGTGGTCACACTGCCGATCACGGGAGCCTCGAACCCCTCTGTCGGCTATTTGCGAATCACCGGCACACTTCCCGCCGGTTTTGGCCCTGCCGACTTCGACCAAGCCCGCATCGAGATTCAGGCCCCCGGTCGCTACAGCTGGCTGATGGCGGTCCACTCCGGCCCGCATGGGGAGTACAACGCGCAGTGCGCGATCGTCTTCAACCGGTCGTTTGAAACAGCGGATGAGCAGGGCTACCGGGCCGAGTTCTGCCAGACGGAAGATGCGGGCGACACGCTGTGGAACAACGGTCGCGTGGACTCCAACATCGCCAAGGTCCGCTGGCTCTACGATCCCGATGTCGATCCTCCCAAGATCAAAGAAGGCGGTTATATCTTCGATGCCAGCTACGGGTACTGGTACAAGATCCAGAAGGTCGAAGTCAACCAGGAGCGGGTGAATGGCAATCTCGCCGGAACAGTCGCCGACACGCCCAATTCCACCGGACTTTATGTCCGCACTATCATGACGCTCAGCGATCAAGTCCAAGTCAGTTCAGGCACCGTCTTCAACGACTTCAAGATTGACGGCACCAATGACTGCCAGGCGGTCCTGATGCCCGGCGTTGTCCATGTCTTCACTCCGGAGCCGCCCCAATGAACAGGCTCATGGCTCACTCCCGGTCCCGCGCCCGGTTCAACAGCGTGGCATGGGCGTCTCGCCCAGGCGATTTCCAAGGGATTCACGGGCGAGACGCCCGTGCCACCGCGCGGGGCGGGTTCACCCTCGTCGAGATGATGGTCGCCACGACACTGGTCGTGATGATGATGCTCATGTTCGCCCAGATTTACGTGGCGGCCATCGAAAGCCTGGGCGAGCAGCAAGCGGTGGCCCGGAACGATGGCAAGGCCCGTCTGGCCGACATCATTCTGCGCGGCGACCTCGACCGCATCTCGTACCTCTCGGCCCCGAACTCGAACCAGGGGATCGTGCCGCTGGTCAAAGACGATGTGGTGCAAAGCTGGCAGCGGGGGTTCTTCTACATCTCGGAGAACGACCAGACCAACCCCAACGACGATGTGCTGCACTTCACGACCAGCATCAAGACCGCCCGCAACCGCGACCAGTCGATGTACTACGGACGGGCGACGAATATCCCCGGAACGCTGGCATACGGAAGCCCCGGGGGAGGGTCACTCTACCCCAACCATCCCGAGATCGACGACGGCGACACCGGCAACGGCGTCGGAGCCAGCCGCGATGCGGAGATCTGTTACTTCGTCCGGGCCGGGAACCTGTACCGCCGCGTCCTCCTGATTCGGGACATCGATCTGGCGGGCGTGCCCGGCACGAATGCCGCCCAGCCGTTCAACGGGACCAACGAATTCAACGGCACCATCATCCCGACCGCCACGACCCCGAGCTATTACAAGGCGTTCGACTACTCGGCCTATTACCGCCAGGGGGGCTTGGCATCGTTGCGGTTCCTGGGGACTGATGCTTTGCAGAATCACTCGAATCCCACGGCCACCTCCACGGAGTCGCTGGGCTGTTCGATGACGCGGTTTGGGTTCGCAATCTCGGCTGGGAATCAGTCCTTCACGAATGCCGATCTGACGCTGCAGGCGATCACCCGCGCTCGGGGGACGCCGGTGGAGTATGACTCCCTGGGCAACTTCTTCGGTCGCCCGCTGCATGCCGAGACCGGATCGATCCAGTGGCAATGGCCGGGGACCGGGACCAACCCTCTGCTCGATCCGAATCTGAGGTGCTATCCCACTCCTCCAACCATCTTCACCCGTCCCAATGAGTTGTCTCTGCTGAATGCTTCCCTCAGTGACGCGGATGTGAGCGGCACCAACTACACCCGCGCCACGGAAGATCTGTTGCTGTCGAATGTCGAGGCGTTCGACATCGAGGTCTGGGATTCGGGGCTGTTTGAGGACAGCGATGGGGACGGATTCATCAACGGCAGCGAAGTCGACTTGAACGGCAACGGAGTGGCCGATCAGGCGTCCGGTTTCGTGCAGTTGGGGAACTCGGCCTACACCGGATACTTCCGGTCGGCCCAGCAGTTGAATTCGGTCTACGGTCCCGGTGGACCGTCGGGAAGCTGGGTGTTCGACACCGGTCATCCCGAGATGTGGACGGAAGACCCTGCCCGAGCGGCCTCGTTCAAGCCGCCCTATCGCCCATTGCAGTACCGCCTCGCCGCGAACCAAGTCTTCCCGGTGAAAGCCGCAGCCTACTGGACTGCCTCGACGCCATACGTATCCGGCACGGTCGTGTTCAAGGTCGATGCCTTCGGAGTGGGCGATACCACGTTCAGCACGGCCTACCGCTGTGTGGCGTCGGGCGAGGATCTGGATGGGGATCGGTATCCGGATACCGAAGATTTGAACGGAAACAATTCATTAGACCCGGGAGAAGACCGGAATGGAAACGGCATCCTTGACAAAGAAGACGTCAATGGAAACTCCCTCGTTGACTCAACCGTGATCCCGGCATTACCGGCATTACCGGATCGTGGCAGTTCCGGCAACGTTGCCCCCGCGTGGCCGACCGTTCCCGGTCAGCGTGTGACCGAGGGCAATCCGGGAAACCAAGTCACCTGGGAAGCGTTCGATAACCGCATCGGCCTGCAAAAGATTCGCATCACCGTTCGAGTTCGCGATCCCAAAGAGGATCTGCCCCGGCAGTTCTCGATCATCCACTCCTTCGCCAATCCGACGAAGTCCAATTGAACACGCCTGATCTGGCGCGATTGTCGTCTTTCGCTCCGCGAAAGACCGGCCTTTCGTGATCGGTCAGTGATCGCTGACCTGTAGAACGGACCCCCAGGTCCGTTCTGCCCGGACCTAGGGGTCCAGGCTACAGGAATTTGACACTGACTGAACGTCCTTTCGCGGAGCGAAAGGCGACACTCAATCCACTGCTCGGGGCGTCCCCGAGACCCTTTCTGAAAGGGGAAATTCTCATGCGAAACCACACCTTCCATCTTCGACACGGCTCGACCGGTGTCGCCTTTTTCTCCGAAAAAGGACGCTCTTTTGCGGAGCAAAAGGCGACACTCCGCCAGCGCCGCGGCGGGGCGGTGATTATCGTCGTGCTGGCCTTGCTCAGCCTGATGATCTTCCTGGGCGTGTTCTTCTTCGAGTTCGTCCAGGAAGAGCAGCTGGCCTCCCAGAACTACGCCAACAACCTGTTCGACCCGCTGAACCCCGATCGATACATGGATGAGGCGGACAAGCAGTTGATCGTAGGGCCGGACTGGACACGCACGATGAGTGTGTTGTATT
Source organism: Planctomycetota bacterium (assembly GCA_043734065.1). GTDB lineage: Bacteria > Planctomycetota > Planctomycetia > Planctomycetales > Planctomycetaceae > TH-plancto1. Next base: position 7,166 of record JAYTFV010000237.1, on the reverse strand, counting down.
CGAATCCGACTGTTGGGGAGGACGCGAATGGAAACGGGAGTCTTGATCCTGGCGAAGACATTAATGGAAACGGCGTCCTGGATTACACCACTGGAGAGGATGTCAACTGGAATAACATTCTCGATCCTGGCGAAGACACCAATGGAAACGGCATCCTTGACTACTTCAGCACAACGCCGCCGAATGGTTTGAACTATGGGCAACCGGGGACTCCTCATTCTTTGTTGGCCCATATCATTGGTCGCATTCGCGCTAACACGAATGGCCTAAACCCCACCGATGTCCTGCCGCACAACGGGCACGGGATCACAACGATGTTTCGGGCTGGCATTGAAGATATCAACAACGATGGAATCTTTACGCCCGGGACCGATTATGTAAGTTTTGATTTTGACGGGGATGGAAATGCGGATTCCGTGCTGGACCCGTCCGGGGTCTCCGGGTCGACACTGCCGGCGTTCGGCATCAACTTCAGCCGTCCGGCACAGGTGAATCCGGCAGCGGATGCGTTTTCACAAGCTGCTGGCGTGGCCCTCCGTCCGTTTCAGCCGGATGTGGAGTACACCTACCCGGACATCAACAACCTGTTTCTAGCGTATGACATTCGCAATCGTACGACGGGGCAGCGGATTTTGGTGCCGTCATTCCATCGTCCGGACTTGTTTCCGAATATGCGAACAGATGCGACTCTGAACGCGGCAGCTGGTGGATTCCAGAATCTGTATACCAATGCAGCCACGAAGCAGTTGGTGATGCGACCGCATAAGAGGCATCAGTATCCGGATGGGACATATCGATTCTTGAGTGACCTGAGTCGTCTCGCGAGCGGAATTACAGATTCAAGTACACCGGCTCAAAGCGGTGATCGAGCACGTCGACTCCCAGACTTCCCATATGAGATCGATTCCAATAATGACTTTGATGTCAATGACATGGGAGTCTACTCCTATGATTCGACCAATGCAGTCCTCAAAACGAACTACGACCTGGATGTCGACCTGAACGGCGATGGAGAGCCGGACGGGATCTGGATGGACCTGGGGCTGGACATCGTCGACATGGCGGATGGTCGCCAGTTTGTCCCGCTGTTCTCGTATCTTGTCCTGGATGCGGACTCGCTGATTAACCTCAACGCCCACGGCAACCTGCAGGGACTCTTCGAGAACGCGGCTGCGTACAACAGCTACGGCACGACACCGATTACTCCGTTCTCCGCTTCGAACACCGGAGCCAGCCCCAGCGAGGTCAACGTGATGCGGGCCCTGACGGGGAATCCGGGGGCGTTGCCATCGTCTCAGGTGGCACTGGCACAGGCCGAACACGCCTTTAACTACAGCTATGCCTTCGCAGCCGCCACGGCCCAGGACATCCCCACGATGGCCAACATGGAGTTGGCGTTCTTGCTGGCGGGTCGCGCGACGCTCCGCAGCAGTGCGCGTCTGAGCGGTCGGTATGGCGAGGAATACTTGATCGGCTCCGGCACGTATCCACGACCGGGGATTACGGGTACTGACGACGACCTCGACAACTTTCCCGATGGCACGCCCTACGGCAGTCGCTATTCCGGTGGTGCTCAGCGCTACCTGACCAATACGACGGGATACCCCGATCAACGGCTCTACGATCCACGATCCGGGTCCATTCAAGTCTTGACCCCCCAAAGTTCCCACCCCCTCGACCCCAAGGGGACCGGCAGCGGGACATACACGAACACACCGACAGTTCTGCAGTTGGTCCAGGGGGTGACAGGGGGGAATCCATCACCTGTCATCTGGCCGCAGTATCTCGCCGTCCAGCCGACAGTCGCCAGCAGTTGGGAGGCCCCACGGACCACGTCGTTGACGGTCCCCACGAATGCGGTCACCCCGGTGCAGTCCCCTTACCCTTATGGTCCCGCAGCCAGTCCGTTGACAGCCGATCTCTTTCAAGGCCCGGCCACGATCACGAACATGGTCGACGAAGACGACGAAATGCGGATCGCCAACCCGGATCGCATCAATGACGACATCTTTCTCGCCGAGGAGAATCTGAAGCTCCAGCTGTCGAGTGCCGACTATCAGCGGATCGGAGCCAGCTCCCGGCTGGCAGCGCTGGCCCCGTTCAACTTCGTCTACTCCCCGACCGCGCCGCAGACATTGAAACGGTTCACGACCGACAGTTGGGACTTCAGCGAGTTGGCGTATGTGCCGAGTCGGTATGTGGGTGGGGTCAATACAGAGACTTCCGTTTGGACCGGAGCCCGTCGGTTCTTCCCGCCCGCGTTCGGAGGCACTTTGTTCACCGGCACGGACCCCATTCGGCCCGAAGTCCGGGCCTTAATGGCGTGTGAAGATTCCAATGACGTGAACAACACGAACAACCCACGCCGGGAGCTGAATACCACGTTGTTCACTTACATCAATGGCAATGCGGCCGCCAGTCCGGTCTCGCTCTGGCGACAGCCGCTGAATCTGAACAAGTTGCTGGTCGGGTTCGATGCGGATGGGTATCCGGTGTTTCGTGACCTGATGCCGCATCCGGATATGGTGGCGTTGGAGTACCAGGACACCAACACCAACATGCCAGCGATCACCATCCCGGCGATGATTCATTCGAACGATCAATCCATGACCGGGCAGCCGATTCCGGGTACGGCGGCCTTCTCGAACATGACGACCCCCACCCCCCCGTCTTCTGATTCTGACACACTCTGGGCGCAAAGGGCGACGGCCCAGGAGTGGTGGGCGCGGTACGACCGCCAGCGAATGGCTCGCGACATCTACACGCTGCTGTATCTGGTGGGGGCTCCGAACGGAACAAACCCCGCCACGACGCCTTATCCGAATCCCGAAAAGGTCCGCGAGATGGCCCAGTTCGCGGTGAACTATGTCGACGCCCTGGATCGGGATGATGTGATCACGCGGTTCGAGTACGACGACAACCTGAGCGATGGCTGGAACACCTCACCGAGTAAGGTCGTCTACGGCATCGAGCGGGCCTCGTTGTCGTTCAGCGAGGTGCAGTTCCTGCAGACCAATCCGCAGATGAGCGACTATACGACGACATTGCATAAAGACTCCGATTATAATGTCCACCAGTACCTGCATATGGAGTTGCGAAACAGCTCTCCGTTCACGGTCAATCTCGCCGAAGGCTGGCGGATTTCCCGTGTGACGAAGGGAACCGGAACTCGTGACAAATCGGTGGAGTTCAAAACCAACGGGTTCGGAACCGCGGGTTGGGACACGAAAAAAGTTCAGCCCGGCGGAAACTTTCTGATCGGCACTCACGACGGGAATGTCGTGAACACGGCGGGAACAGCCATCGTCAGCGACTTCTATGCGGATGCCGTGCCCGGTGGAGGACTGGAATCGATCCTGCCCACCAGTGCGAACACGGTTCCCAATGCTTCGGCGAACCCCGAACCCCAGACCGACCTCGATCTGGCGGTGCCTGCCACACATTCGCACTACCAATACTACACGCATGTCGCAGGGGTCGGGATGCCCTCCTCCACATATGAAAATCCCCCCGCCCCCGCTCTCCCTCCGAGTAAATTGGTGCGTCAGATCGTGAATTCTGCGGCAATGACGAATGCCATTCCTGAGCCAAACGTTGATTATCCAAACTCTGACTTTGATCTCGTCCTGGAGCGTCGACAGAATCTCAGTGGCGTGGAGACAGCTCCCGCAGGCACCCTTATAACCTCCAGTACGATGGGTGACTGGATCGAGGTCGATCGCTTCCAAGTCCGCACGAATGACATGGGAGGGGTTGACCCAGGAACAAGCAAAAACGCTATCTTCAATCCCGTCACTCCCGGGGGACAGACTGATGTCACGACGACGGTGGACACGTTGAACAGCGTGGAACGCCGCCAGCCGTTTGATCCTGTCCAGATCCCCCATGCCAGGGGTGCCCCCTCCCCCGCCTTGTACACACCCGGGAACACGATGAACGTCGTCGGATCGCCTCCGACTCCGTCCGCCATCACCCAGTCCGGTCCCAACTCCGCCTTTGCCGGGCCGTACACCCTCTGGCAGCCGCACTTCGACCGCGATTTCACTTCGGCGTACGAACTGCTGTCGGTGCCGCTATACGGCAACTGGCCGTTGACGGAATTGGTCAATGGACTGAACACGGAAACAACCGCATCGACCCCGGCAGGCACAAGGCCACCGAACACATACTACAAGGAACTCCACGGCGGAACGCAGTTCAACCTCGCTCCGGGAGCAACCAACGCAGCCTCCGGCAAGATGACCGGCGACTTCACGGCGGGGATTCGGTTCAACTTCCCGAACGGAGTTCCCGGCAAGCCGTACCAGGGCTGGAACCCCTACGCCTACCAGAACTGCTGGTATCGGCTGTTCGACTTTGTGACGGTGCCGCGCCGGGCCGATCAGCAGAGCGAGGCGATTCTCACGGGAAGCAACAACGTGGCCGGTTCGACGAAGCCGGTGTTCCGCGTGCCGGGCAAGATCAACCTCAATACCATGCGGGATGAGACGATCCTGGCGGCACTGCTGGATGATGCGGTGCATCTGACCTATGGGAATGGAACGAATGACAATATCACCGCTGGGCGGAACTGGTTCCTGGAACTGCTGCAATCCCGCGATGGCACCGATTACTTCGCCAGCGCGGCTGGGCAACCCGGCGTGCCGATTCCGAACTCGCTGGTCTCGCGCCCGTTCCGGGGGACCAGCCATGTCGACCCGAGTCAGACGACGACCGTGGATGATGCTGTCGAGAATGGGTTGCTCCGGTCTTCGGTTCCGGTCACGCGGGGCGCTGTGCCCGATCCGAGGATCCGTCCGGCAGGAACGACGCCATATGTGGCCCCGACTCTCACAACACCGGTTGATTACTCGTCGCCGTGGAGTACAAATCCGCACAACACCTTGGCAGTGAACTGGCAGGGGCTGTTCGACTCCGGTGACCTCTCCAACACCGGGATCGACCACCACACCCGCAACCGCATCCTGGCCAAGATCGCGAACAACTCGACGAACAAGAGCCATGTCTACTTCGTCTGGACAGCAGTGGGGTACTTCGAGGCGCATCGTGAATCGACCAACAACCGCGTGCAGATCGGGGCGCGGCTGACGGACATTCCGATTCATCGGCGGTTCTCGGTGGTCGACATGTCCAAGCTGGACGATGCGTACGACACGCAGTCGAACACATTTGATGAGAAGAAGTTCCTGATCTTCCAGAAACGCCTGCGGTAGGCTGATTTCGGCCCAGGATTTGCGTAAATTCTGGAAGGAATCGGCTGCGGTGGGGGATTTCGGGACGACTGATTCGAGAACTGAGGAAATCCGACTGTTCTTGGAGCCACAGACACCGCATAATGGGGGGATGCAGTCGACGGACTGCCGCGAAATGCAACACTGAAAATGCAGCAGTGAGATTGCAACACCGGTGCCCGCACTGAAATCGCTTGACGATCCCGATCACCACTCGTTCACAGTTCATCCGGTCAATCGACCACACAGACTTCCAACACACACCCAAACTGTCCAGGCCGGGGGTGAAACCGGCCCGTCGCGAAGGCGACCTTCCCACCGATGTGTCGTCGGCGGGAAAACCCACTTCACCACATCCCTCGGCAGCCTGGAGACCATCATGTACGTCCGCCGCCCGCTCTTCCGTCAGCCGCAGCGTCGCGGCTTTACCCTGATCGAACTTCTCGTGGTGATCTCGATCATCGCGACCCTGGCCTCGCTGATTCTGCCCGCCGTGCAGAACGCCCGCGAAGCCGCCCGCCGCACCCAGTGCTCGAGTAATTTGCACAATGTGGCACTGGCTATTCAGTCCTACGCCACCTCGCACAATGGGCGGGTGCCGCGTTTGACGGACCCGAATACGACGATCAACAATGCGACGACCGCATCGCCAGTCACGTATAATGCTTCCTGGGCGGTCACGATCCTGCCCAACATCGAACAAGGGACTCTGGCGGACCGCTTGCGTGTGTCCGTCAATACATCGGCAACAGACACCAGTCCGAATTCCACCAATGGTCTGGCGATGACCAAAATCGGGGTCTATAACTGCCCGGGTGACCTGAACTCTGGACCTGGTGCAATGTCCTATGTCGCCAATGGTGGCTACATCGATTCGACTCTGTGGGCCACGAGCGGTAGCACGGCCCATGCGGCAGGCATCTATGATTATCCCGTCGCCGGGGACGACGTTCAGGTGGCCACCGGGTCCGGTGTCTTCTGGCGTGATCAGGACGTGACCCTCGACCAGATTTCCAGTGCGGACGGCACCTCGCAGACGATCTTCCTCGCCGAGAACCTGAACATCAAAAGCTACGCGACCAATGTTTACCTCGGCGGATGGATCTCCCCTTACACGGGCGATACGGCATTTGGAGCCAGAATCACCTCGACATATGCGGCGGGTCCCCCAGCGGTGTCAACCGTGACGGCGGCAACAACTGCTGGCGGGATCGGTGGAACCACGAAGGCCACCGGGTTGATTCTGTCCGGGACCAATCAGGTCACGGGCTTCGCTGCGTCCGCCACGGAGTTGAGCAAGATTAACTACGACTTCAATTCGGCGATCGATGGCCAGAGCCCCCGTCCCTCCTCGTTGCATCCCGGCGTGGTCAACATCGCTTTCGGAGACGGTGCCGTGAGGCTGATTGGCCAGAGCATTGACGACACGGTCTATCTCCGCCTGCTGACTCCGTTCGGTGGCCGGTATGGGCAGAATGTGGTGAACGAGGACTACTAATCCTGTCCCTTCAACCCGAACCTCACACCGCCGCTGGCCCCTCGGGACCGGCGGCGGTTTTTTGTTTGCGGAACACCCGTAGAACGGAATTTACTCCGTTCGCCGATCAGGCGGGCCGGATGGCGTCAGCCTCCGGACATCTGGCCTTTGGTCTCTACACAACTCAACAGCCGAGTCCTGAAACACTCTCGATGCAGGCGCGAATCCCCCTAGCGGATGTCATTTTCCCGACGGGAATTCAGCCCATAGCCGGTGGTCGAGCGCAGCGAAAACCACCGGACTGCGGCCTCCCTACGCCCGTCTATCCCGAAGGGATTGCAGCCTTCGCATCACGGAACTGGCCAGAGCGGCTGGAATCCCTTCGGGATACAGAAGCCTTTGTGACCAGGACCGGTGGTGTCGCTGCGCTCGACCACCGGCTATGGGCTGTGACCCCT
>JAYTFV010000236.1:0-16085 GCA_043734065.1 Planctomycetota bacterium | reverse complement strand
CGACCCTGGGCTGTGATGGACAACCCCTTCGGGGTACAGAGGGTCGCCAGTCTCCCGGAAATTTGCGCAGCGTGCGCAGATTTCAGACGTGAGTAGTACGGATGGAGAGGCTCCGAGACACTGTTCAATCTGAACGGTCGGAGCGAACACCTGGCTGGCATCTCCTCTTCCTCCGCACTGCAAGCCGTGCCAGTCTGCGTGTCTTGAGAGAATTTCGAAGTCGAAACTCTGGCGATGGCCCCCTATCGGGCACCGACATGGCAGCGCAGGCCCACGCTCAGTCATCCCAGCTGCCACCGCTGCTTCCCAGACTCTAAAAATCTGTGCGAATCTGCGAAATCTGTGGACGAAATCTCCTCCTTGAGGAGGCTCAATCCTGAGCGGTTTGGTCCGCAGATTTCGCAGATTTACACAGATTATAGGATCTGCCCATCACGCCCCGTGAGGACGCGGGGCGAGCGGATCGCCCCGCGACGACGAACACCACTCGTTGATTCGCGACAGCCCAGAGTGCTGCCGTTCACTTTCGTGACGGCGTCGTCGCGCGGTTTTCATCTGCGGCTCAAACCTCTGGACTGTCGCCGCCGACTCTCCACTGACGCCGAACGCGGGTCGGACGATGCGGTGACAGCCCCGCCCCACGTCCCTGCAAAGTGCCGCTCAACTCCTGCTCCCCTCTTCATGATCTTGTACTCATGATTTTGTGAACCACTTCCCAGAGATGTGAACCTGCTCGTTGTGCAGTCGTTCGTTGGGAAACACGTTGCCGCGACATCCGTAGTTCACGTCGCTCGGCGAATGAGACTCCGCTCGCCAGCAGCTTCAGCAATCCGCCATTGCTGGCCGGGACGCGACTCTCCATAATCCGAAACATCAGCGACAGGGTCGAGCTCGACCGTGTCTTCATTGACCATGCCTGGGAGGGAGCCAAACATGCCGGTTTATTCCGACAACGCCGAGTCCATCGGCCGCACGCCACTAGTCCGCATCAACCGCCTGACGCAGGGGCTGAAGGCCACGGTGCTGGCCAAGATCGAGGGCCGCAACCCCGCTTATAGCGTCAAATGCCGCATCGGGGCAGCCATGATCTGGGACGCCGAGAAGACTGGCAAGCTCAGGCCTGGGATGCAGGTCGTGGAGCCGACCAGCGGCAACACCGGGATCGCGCTGGCCTTCGTGTGTGCGGCGAAGGGATACCCGCTGACCCTTACGATGCCCGATACGATGTCGGTCGAACGGCGGATGCTGCTCAAGGTGTTCGGGGCCACTCTCGTCCTCACGCCGGGAGCGGACGGCATGCCGGGCGCCATCGCCAAGGCTGAGGAGATTGCGAAAGACCCGAACTTCTTCATCCCGCAGCAGTTCAAGAACCCCGCCAACCCAGCCATCCACGTCAAGACCACCGGCCCCGAAATCTGGGAAGACACGGATGGCAAGATGGACATCTTCGTCTCGGGAGTCGGCACGGGAGGCACGATCACCGGCGTGTCGAGGTACTGGAAAGAGATTCGCGGCAAGCAGATTCAGTCGATCGCCGTCGAGCCGACTGGCAGCCCTGTCCTCTCCGGTGGACCGCGAGGCAAGCACAAGATTCAGGGCATCGGAGCCGGGTTCATCCCCGACATCCTCGATATGAGCCTGGTCGATGAGGTCGTGCAGGTCACCGACGAGGAGTCCCTCGCCATGGCTCCCCGGCTCGCCCAGGAAGAAGGCATCCTGGCGGGCATCAGCGGCGGGGCTGCGATGGCTGCGGCGCTCAAGGTTGCCGCCCGTCCGGAGAACGCTGGGAAGACAATCGTGGTGATCCTGCCGGACTCGGGCGAACGCTACTTGTCGACTCCGATGTTCGAGTTCGCGCGGGCGTAGTGTCGACAAAGACTTCCGAAGTCTTCGGAGACTTCGGAACTCTAGTGGGGTGGAGGGAACACTCATTAACACTCATCCAGACTGGATTAGTGTCGATCAGCGGAGATTAGTGTTCCTGATCCGTCTCAGTGTCATGCCAGATTTTTGGAACACTGATTGACACTGATTAAACACGAATTCAGACTGAATTAGTGTCGATCAGCGAAGATTAGTGTTCCTGAATCTGCTGACCTCCTGTGAACACCAAATCTCAAGTTGTTCGTGTGAGTCTGTCATTGATTGAAGGACTGAGATGTACGCACGCTTTTCCGCCTTGCTGTTGTCACTAGCGATTCTCGGTCACGGAGCCCTCGCCCGCGCCGAAGACCCCGCATCGCCCAAGACGCACCCGGTCACATCGGGCCCTTTCGAGGCGGCGATCACGCTCGACGCCGTGATCGAAATGCAGGGGGCTGCCAAGGTCCAGATCAAGCCCGAAGAGTGGGCCACCTTCACGGTCGAGACAGCCATCGAGCACGGAACCGTGGTCAAGGAAGGAGACCTCCTCGTGAAGTTTGAGTCGAAAGGACTCAACCACGAAATCGAGGATCTCCAATTCCAGGTCGAAGCGGGCACCCTGGCCATCAAACTCGCCCGGATCGAACTGGAACTGCTGGAGAAGTCGACGCCGCTCGACCTGGAGGCCGCCGAGCGTACCTCACAAGTCGCCGCCGAAGAATGGGACTACTACCAGAAACAGGGGGAAGCACTCGCCCGGCAGAGTACCGAAGAGAACCTCAAGACGGTGCGCGAGATGGTCGAAGGCACCCAGGAAGAACTGAAACAGCTGGAGAAGATGTACAAGGCGGACGACCTCACCGAAGAGACCGAGGAGATCATCCTCAAGCGGGCCCGCAGCGAGGTCGAGCGGTCGCTGTTCACACTCAAGCTCTCCCAGGTCCAGCACGACCGCCGCCTGGAACATGAGCTGCCGCGCGAGAAGCGGCAAAAGGAAGTGGCCCGGGACCGCGAGGCTCTGGCCCTCTCCAAGGCCCAGGTCAACCTGCCGCTGACGCTGAGCCAGAAGAAGGTGGAACTGGAGAAGCTCGAACACGGGCAAAAGCAAATCACGCAGAAACTGGAGCGGCTGACGAAGGACCATACGCTTCTGGAACTCAAGTCCCCGATCGCGGGGGGCGTGGTCTACGGCGAGGCGGAACGCGGCAAGTGGTTGACGACCGAGGCCCTGCGGACCAGCCTGCGCCGGGGCGGGGCGATCACTCCGCATCAGGTGATCCTGACCGTGGTGCCGACCGACAAGGGAGCCATCGTCTGGGCCGAGATCCCGGAGAAGGAGATCGGCCTGTGCCGTGTCGGCCAATTCGGACGCTTCACCGAGACCGCCTATCCTTACTCGAAGCTCAAGTGTGAACTGAAGGGCATCGCCGGCATCTTCACCAAGGATGGCATCTTCAGTGCGGGATTTGTCGCCGCCGAGGAAGACCCCGTTCGCCACCGCATCATGACCGGCATGACAGGCAAGATGCGACTGGTGGTGTTCTCGGAGAAGGATGTGATCGCGGTGCCGTCATCCGCCGTCTTCCCGGACGAGGACGATCCGAGCCTGCGACACGTCTATCTGGCCGTGGCCGAAGGAGCGCCTCACCCGCAACCGGTCGAAGTCGGATTGAGCAGCGCGACCCGCACCCACATTAAGTCGGGCCTCAAGACCGGGGATCAGATTCTGCTCACCAAGCCGGAAAGCAAGTAAGACGCATGTTCCAGGCTTGACGTGCCTATTGCGGCTGCCATAATCTCCGGCCCTAGCCAATTGCGGGTGTAGCTCAGTTGGCAGAGCACCACGTTGCCATCGTGGATGTCGAGGGTTCAAGTCCCTTCACCCGCTCTTTTCTTCGTTCGTCTTCCGGTCTGGACCGGGATGCCGGGCGTATCTCATTGGAAATGACACGACCGGCCGTGATCGTCACTTGGTGGTCACCGGTCGGTTCCCATTTTGGGGGTCGGTTGTCGTTTTCCCATCTGGATTGACTGACGGACTGACTGACGGGAGCGGTACACGTGACGGAACAACAGGTGCTCGACGAACCTCAGGCGGATGAGGTGGAAATTCCAGCTGCCAAGCCTCGCTTGGAACTGAAGACCGAGATCAAAGATGTCGGGCCGTGCAAGAAACATGTGCGCGTGATCGTGGCCAAGGATGCGGTCGCGGGCGTGATGAATGAAGCGTTGCAGGAATACACCAACAAGGCCGAGATTCCCGGTTTCCGTGTCGGTAAGGTGCCCGCATCGCTCATCAAGAAGCGATTCAAGAAGGAAATCTCCGATCAGGTCAAGCAGCGCGTGCTGATGGTCAGCCTGGAGCAGATCGCGGAAGATTCGAAGATCGACCCGATCAACCAGCCCAATCTGGACATGGACACGGTGGTTCTCCCGGATGACGCGGACTTCGAATATGAATTCGAAGTGGAAGTCCGCCCGACGTTCGACCTGCCGTCCTACAAGGGGATGCAGATCAATCGTCCGGTCCGCGAAGTCTCGGAGCAGGACATCAACGACTACCAGACGAACTACGTCGAGCAGTACGGGGTGCAGGCCCCGGTCGACGAACCGGTCGCCCTGGCCGATTTCGTCAACGTCGACATCGTCATCTCCCGGAACGGCAGCGAGTACAACCGCCTCTCCGATCAGATGGTCCGGGTGCTTCCGCTGCTCAAGTTCCAGGACGGCGAACTCGCGGGCTTTGACAAGTTGCTGATCGGGGCTAAGGCCGACGAGACACGCTCGGCCAAGATCACGGTCTCCATGGAATCTCCGGTGATCGAGATGCGCGGCGAAGTGCTCGATGTGGCGTTCACCGTTCTCGATGTCAAGCGCATGAACGAGCAGACCATCGATCAAGAATTCTGTACCCGCGTGGGATTCTCTTCGGTGGAGTCGTTCCGGTCAGCCATTCGCCTGACTCTGGAACGCCAGGTCAAGTACGAACAGCGGCAGACCTGCCGCAAGCAGATTACCGACAAGATCATCGAGTCAGCGAACTGGGAACTCCCCGAAGACATGGTCGCCAAGCAGGTCGAGAACGCACTGCGGCGCGAAGTCCTCGAAATGGAACAGGCCGGGTTCACCACGCAGCAGATCATGTCCCGCGAGAACGATCTGCGGCAGCGCTCACTCAGCATGACCCGTCGCAACCTCAAGGAACACTTCGTCCTCGATCGCATTGCGACCGAGGAGAAGATCGAGGTCAACGAATTCGATATCGAGCAGGAAATCTCCGCCATGTCATTCCAGCGGGGCGAAAGTCCACGCCGGGTCAAGGCGAGACTGATGAAGTCCGGGGTCATCGAGAACCTCTTCGCCCAGATTCGCGAGCGGAAAGCCGTCGACCTGATCCTCGACTCCGCCGTGTTCCACGACACCCCGTTCAAGTTGCCGGTGGACCGCACCACGGCCTCCCTCGACCGGTCGGTCTGTGTCGCTCCCGTGGTCGTCGCTCCGGCTCCCCCCGCAGTCGCTGATGATGCCGAATAACAGAGGGTTGTCCGCCCCGTCGGATTCCCACTGATGCGTCAAACCCTCGCAGCTGTCCGCACGGTTGCGGGGGTTTTCTGTTTTGTGGGATAGGCTTCCAGCCTGTCATCTGTTGATGATGCCCATGGAAGAACACGACAGGCTAGAAGCCTATCCCACGGTCCAATGAGTCTTCTTTCCGAGTTGTGCCATGTCCGAACCCTCCGCACCCGACCGTCTGGAAGCTGCCCGCCTCGAGAAGCTGAAGCGAATCGTCGAACTCGGCCACGACCCGTATGGCCAGCGGTTTGATGAGCATCTGTCGATTCGCGAGGCCCGCGCCAAGGCACCCGCCGAGAACGGCGTCGATGGCGAGACCGTCCGCGTGGCTGGGCGGATCATGCTTCAAAATGACAAGGGAAAACTCAAGTTCTTCCACATCCAGGACATGACCGGGCGGATCCAGTTGATGGTCAGCAAGGCCGACTGCCCGGAGCCGGTGTGGTTGTTGATTGAACAACTCGACCTGGGTGACATCGTCGGCGTGGATGGCCCCGTGAAGCGGACGCGGACTGGTGAGATCACGGTCTTCCTGAAGGATCTCAAGATCCTCTGCAAGTCGCTGACCCAACCGCCGGAGAAGTTCCACGGCGTGAGTGATGTCGAGACGCTGCTGCGGCACCGGCACCTCGATCTGATCTACTCGGAGGGCGTGCTGGAACGCATGCTGCTTCGCACGCGGCTCATCGATTCGGTGCGGACGACGCTGAAGGCCCGCAAGTTCTACGAGACCGAAACCCCGGTCCTGCACGCCATCGCCGGGGGGGCTGCCGCTCGCCCATTTACGACGCACCACAACGCACTCGACATCCCGCTGTATCTGCGGATCGCGCTGGAGCTGCATTTGAAGCGGCTGATGGTCGGCGGGATCGAGCGGGTCTACGACATGGGCCGCGTGTTCCGCAACGAGGGGATCGACGCCACGCACAACCCCGAATTCACGATGATCGAGATCTACCAGGCGTACGGCGACTATCGCTCGATGATGGACCTGGCGGAGGCGATCATCACCGATGGCGTGCGCGTGGTCTTGGCCGACAAGACCGCCCGCGCGCTGGCCAAGGGCGAGACCCCGCCCGATCCGGAGCGGCTCGTCCTTCCCTGGGGCGACACCGAGATCGACTTCACCCCGCCGTGGAAGCGGGCCACCTATTCCGATCTGTTCCAGGAACATGTCGGCGTGGCTATTACCGACATGCCCGCGATCATCGAGATCGCGAAAAAGAAGGGGATTAGTGTTTCGGAACACGGGGGGGCACCTCACTTTAAAGTCGTGCCCAAGCACCCGGACGTGATCGTCAGCGAAGTCTTCGAACTCTTCGTCGAAGACTCCCTCGTCGGCCCGGTGTTCGTCATCGACTACCCCGCTGCCATCTGCCCGCTCACCAAGCGGAAGCAGGACAACCCGGCCATCGCCGAGCGGTTCGAACTGTACATCCAGCGGATGGAGGTGGCCAACGCCTATACCGAACTCAACGACTCGAAGCTGCAAGAGGAGCTCTTTCGCACCCAACTGGCTGGCCTGCCGGAAGAGGACTCGATGGCCAAGATGGACATGGAATTCGTCCAGGCCCTCCGCTGCGGCATGCCCCCCGCAGGCGGCCTGGGGATCGGGATCGACCGCCTGATCATGCTGCTGACCAACAGCCGCAGCATCCGGGACGTGATCTTCTTCCCGCTGCTGAAGCCGGAAGTGCATGGGAAGTAGGACTCTTCCCGGAATGACCTGAACAGGTCATGCGTCGAGGATTTTCATCTCTCATAGTCATGGTGAACCCGTCATCGCAATTCCTGCGATGATGTCCAGCCATGAATGTGGGAGTCTTGCCATGTTGAATTCGAGTTCTTTCTCAACGACCAACATCCCGTTCCCATCCGCCTACAATCCATCCATCCCGGAGGAATTCCCCGCCTATCATCCGGGAATGGTCGAGGTCAAATTCCGAACCGATTCGGGCCCCGTGGCGGCGGCAATGGCGATGGGGGCGGGACTGGTGATGACTCGGGCGATTGCCAGCGGTTCGCCGGGGACAGGAGTCCTGTTGGCGTTCGAACGCGCTGGACTGATCCGCAAAGTGACCTCGCTGGTCGATTCATCCCTGATGTCAATGGCGTCTGCTGAGACACCCATGCTGTCGGCGCTGTCAGCCTCCGTGAGCCCCAGTCTACCGAATGATCCGAACACAGGCGTGAATCTGGTTGAGCTGTATGATGATGCCTCGACGGAGTCGTTGGTGACCCAACTGAGTCAGGATCCGTCGGTCGAGTCGGTCTCGCGCGTGCCCATCCGCTATCTGCTGGCCAAGAAAGCCTCGAAACGGGCTTCCGCAGGTGGCCCAGCTGTGCCAGCCGCCGCCGCGCCGCCCGCCAATACCCTCTGGAATCTCGACCGCATCCGCTGGGCGCAAGCCAGACTGAAGCCCGGATTCAAGGACGCAAACCAGATCAAGGTGGCTGTGCTGGACACGGGGATCGATTCGGCTCATCCCGACCTGGGGTCATCGATCGTGCTGTACGACTACACTCACCCGACGGACCCGAACATCTCGTCTTCTCGCGACATCATCGGGCATGGAACCCATGTGGCCGGGACGATCACGGCGACAATCAACAACGCCGTCGGCATCAATGGCATCTGTCGTTGCAAACTGCACGCGCTGAAAATCTTTGATGACACTCCGGACTGGTGGCCAGCCCAGGGTTACTTCGCGTACTTCGTCAATCCGGTGATGTACGCCAAGGCACTCGCCAAATGTGTCTCCCTCGGAATCCAGGTCATCAACCTCAGCATTGGGGGACGTGGGGCTCCCTCGGCGAACGAGGCCAGTCTCTTCAGAAGCCTGATTCAGAACGGGACCACCGTGGTCGCCGCGATGGGTAACTCGAACTCGTCGATTCTGGAATATCCGGCAGCGATTCCCGGCGTCATCGCCGTGGGAGCGACATCGATTAATGACACACGCGCGACGTTCTCGAACTATGGCAGTCACATCAATCTCTGTGCCCCGGGCGTGGGCATTTGGTCGACCATTCCCACCTATGCGGGGAACAGCGGCTACCAGGCCCGCCCGACGTTTCCCCCGACCCCCGACTTCTCCCGCCAGATTCCTCGCGATGTCGATTACGCGAACTGGCAGGGGACTTCAATGGCCTCACCGCATGTGGCCGGAGCAGTGGCCCTCCTGCTGGCCAATAAGGGACCAATGACTCCGGCTCAAGTGGCCCAGAAACTGATGGCGAAGGCGGTCAAGGTTCCCGCCATGGGAGGACAGTCATTCACCCCAGAGTACGGAGCGGGACGCTTGGATCTGGAGGCGTTGCTCGCCTAGCAAATGAGAATGCCTGTTGACTTTCCCCGACTGCACGTAGAATTGCTGTGTGTGGCAGGTCGATGTGCAATCGGGAGAACGGGCATGACAACCATCTCATTCCAATTCAATTCTCACGCGAACCGCAAGCAGCAGAATGCGGTGCTGGACGGAGTCAGGCGAATGCCCGGTGTTCGTACGGCGATCTTCGTTGATCCCGATACGTCCCATCCAGAAATTTCCAGGATGTGCATGGCCGAGGTTCAGGACCAGTCCACCTCGCACGCCGTTCATTCATTTCTGGTCGATTCCAAGGTTGTTGATTCGTATGACCAGGAGCCGGATCGTCATCTCGTCGAATGATCGTTCTGAACGAAAAAGTGCCGCTCTGCCACACGCTGAATGGCAGCGGAGGAACGCCAATCTGCGCAAATGTAGACGGATGCTATTGACCTACGCCGCGTCGAACTCCGAGATCCGGTTCTGCGGGGCGAAGGGGGACAGGGCGTCCTCGTGGGCGTCCAGCCGGAATTGCATAATGTAGGCGTCTTCGCCCGTCTCGTCGTAGTGGCTCCGCAGCACGCTGATGGCGCGGAATGCCTGATTCCGGAAGAACAGCTGGCCTTCCAGGTTCCGCTCGCGGCACTCCAGCAGGATCTCGTTCCGGCGCTGCTGCGATAGCTTGTCGATCAGCCGCAGCACCATCTGCGAGCCGATCCCGCTGCGACGCACCTCGGGGGCGACTGCGAAGTTCAGAATCTGCAGCCGCGACTTGTGCAGCTCATAGATCATGAAGCCCACGATCTTGTGATCGTGTTCGGCCACCATGCCGATGCAGTTCCGTTGGCGGAGGCAGCAGAGGAAATCCTCGTCCGTCCAGGGGAACTCGAAGCTGGCCGATTCAATGCGGAGGACTTCCTGCATATCGCGGCGGATCAGCCAGCGAATCTGAACGTCCAGATGTTCACGTTGTGTACGAACTGCACTCACGTTGGCCTCCCTGCCGCCTGTGTGCTTTGCAAATCAGAGCTTTGCAATCGAGTTATGTCGTTCTCGGTCCGCCAGTTGCGACTCTGCCGCAGTGACGAAGGGGAAACATAACACAGCTGCCACTTGGGGGAAAGATCGAACACTCCGAAATTCCTCGAAAGGGATTCCTTCGGCGGGATCAGCCGCAGAGGAGACTCAATCGAGGAGTCATGTGTTGCGCCTCAAGGGGTCGTCCCTCAAGTCGACAGGTCTGTCATCGGCAGAGATCGCTGCCGGATATCACGGAATTTTGGTGAGAATGCTTGAAGTCGGGAGTCGTGTCCCTTCAGTAACCCGAAGCGTAAGCGAGGGATCGAGCGCCAGCGAGGCGACCGACCACCGCGTCACGCTCACGCAGACCGAGTTTCCGCTGCACGTCCAGACACGGCCCCTTGCTGACGCGTCGGGTTACTGGGGCGACCCCTCACGCCGTCTTGCCTTCGGTGAGCTTCATGAACGCCGTCTCCATATCCATCGCCTCGGGCTGGAACATGCGGATGCGGCACCCGGCGTGCATCATGTCTTCGAGCAGCACTTCGGCTCCGGTCTCGGTCGCCCGCATACGAATGGCGACGCGATCGGCCTGCGGCTCGACGCTCTCGACACCGGGGAGAGTGCGAATCTTGGTGAGCAGTCTCTCGTCCAGGTTCAATACCTGCACATGGATCACCTGCAGCAAGCCGAGTGACCGTAGATCTCGTCGAGCGAGCCTTCGGCGACGAGCCTCCCGGCCTCGACGATCCCAATTCGCGTGCAGAACTGGGCCAGCTCGTGCAGGATGTGACTCGAGATGATGATCGTCTTGCCCATCGCCTTCAGGGCTTTGAGCAACTCTCGTACTTCAATCCGCGCTCGGGGGTCGAGCCCGCTGGCTGGCTCGTCGAGCAGCAACAAGTCCGGGTCATGCAGCAGCACGCGGGCCAGCCCCAGCCGCTGCTTCATCCCCCGCGAGAGGGAATCGACGGCGGCATCCGCCTTGTGATTGAGGTCGGTCAGCGTCAGGACATCGCCGATCGTGCGTTCCCGCTCCGCTCGCGGCAGTTGATAAGCCGCTGCAAAGAAGTGCAGGTACTCGGCAGCGGTCAGGTCTTCATACGTGCCAAAGTAATCGGGCATGTAGCCGATCATGCGGCGAATCTTCATCGGGTTGTCGGGGACGCTGATGCCGCCGATTTTGACCACGCCCGCGTTGGGGCGAATGAGAGTGGCCAGCACCTTGATCGTCGTCGACTTCCCGGCCCCGTTCGGCCCAATGAAGCCGAACACCTCGCCCTGGGGAATCTCGAACGAGATCCCGCGCACGGCCTTGAGCTTGCCGTAGGAGACGCGCAGGTTGTGGATCTGAACAAACGACATGGCAGGCCCAATGGAGTTGTCGCACCGGAGACTCGAAGTCGCAGTGTATCACCGGTGTCACTGGGGGATACGTCGGAACGGCGGGCCGTCGCGAGTCCGATTCGAGAGAATTCCCGCCAGACATTCCGTTGAGCCGCGACGCGAAGTCCTCGAAGCGGAGCGTGCCCGCACCGCTTACCGCGCCCGCTTGAGCCGTTCTCGCACCAACTCCGGCAGGTACTTCACCGGCACGGTCCCCTGTTCCAGCGCTGCCTCGTGAAAACGTCCGAGGTTGAATTCCGCTCCCTGCTCCCGCTGCACCTCGCGACGCAATCGCATGAACGCCGAACGACCGACGAAGTAAGTCGACAGCTGGCAAGAGGACTGCTTCGAGCGGATGACTTTGAGCCGGGCCTCTCCTTCCCCCTGGAAGGCATCCTCGGTCAGGAACCGCACGGCCTCCTCATCGGTCATTTGCGTGCAGTGCATCTTGTGGTCGAGGATCGAGTTCGCTACGCTCCGCAGGAAGAACTTGAGCTGCATCATCCGGAGCGGCAGATCGTCGGCACCGTAGCCCTGGTCGAGGATCATCTGCTCGCAGTAGTTGGCCCACCCCTCGGCATAGACGCCGGAGCCGAGGATGCGGCGGACCATCGACGGGTGGCGGTTGGCGTATTCGAGCTGGACATAGTGTCCGGGGTAGGCTTCGTGGATTGTCAGAATGCGGAGCATCTGGCGGTTGTACTCGCCGAGGTACGACGCTGCCCGCGCCGGTTCCCAGTCCTTCGGGGGCGGGCTGATGGCGTAGATACTCGACGCGGACGTGTCGAGCGGTGGGGCGGCGTCCAGGAACGCCACGCTGTTGCCGCGCTGGAACTCCGGCATCTCAATGATCCGGCAGCGGTCGGGCACCGGCAGCTTGAGAATGTCGCGATCGGTGATGAACTGCTTGAGGTCCGTCACGGTGGCGATGGCGTCGCGGGCCAGTTCATTCGGCTGGCTGTGGTCGAGGCCGATCTCTTCGATCACGCGGCGGATCGTGGTCTGGCGACCGGCCTCGTCATCAGCGGGGAGCGGCTCCTTCGGGAAGTACCGCCCCCACAACTGGCGGGCGATCAGCAGCATGTCGCGATGCGTTTGGATCAGGTTCGCTTCCGCTTCATGCAGCACTTGATCGGCGGTGACGCCCGCGTCAAGTTCCAGTAGCAGCTTGGCGGAGAACCGCTCCTGGCCGAGTCGCCACTCGCCAGCCGCGCGCGGGAGGAGTTCTTGTTCCAGAAACTCCTGATGCTGTTTGAGAGCCGCAATCACGGGCAGACTGGCAGCCTTCAGCGCCTCCCGTTGAGGCGTCTCCCCGACCATTGTGTACAGCTCGGTCTCATAGAACGTGATCGCTCCCCTGTTCTGCCGGATCGTGGTCTCAGTGAGAACACGAGGCGGGTTCTTCAGTGCCTCACGCCCCGCCGCCAGCAGGCCCGGCACGAGCTTCATCCGCGCAAGAGCGTGCGTGACGTTCACCTCCAGCGGCAGCGTCGACTGCGTGAACAACACATACACGCAATCTGTCGCCAGCCCGGTGCAGATGCGCGGGTCGCGCTCGTACGGCTTTTCGTGTTCATCCAGCCACAGGTCAAACGTGAGCCGATCTCGCAGAATCTCGAAGTCGACCTGCCCGTCGCGCGAGAGCTTGGCGTAGTCGACCACCTGCGGCATTCGCCCCAGTGTCTGCCGCAGGAGTTCCACTCGCTTGGCTCGCGCGGGAGCCGAGAGATCATCCAGCAAGGCATCAAACCGATGGTCCCCCAACCGCGAAGCCCGCAACGGACTGAACTGAAAGTCGGCCTCCAGATACTGATGGAAGAATGTTCTGAGCGACTGATCTGCGGACATCGGAGGAGTCCCGAGAGTGACGGTTTGAGCTGAGGCGTCCGAGACGCAGAACGACAGCACCAAGAGAGTGACAGACAGACCAAGTTTCACGGGAGGCGATCCTGAAGAGCGTGACGAAACCCCATGCCGCAACATATCGGGGCCACTCGTGGCAGGGAATGGTGAAGCGGGTCTCGGGACGCAGCCTGCCGATCGAGAGGGGCTGGAACAGCTCAAGACTTGCTTTGCCACCCCCGAGCTTCGCCTGGACTGCTGATGTGAGTCCAATCACGGTACAATCGCTGGGATGAGTCCTCCACAACCTCGCACTCGTCCCGAACTCCTCGCTCCGGCGGGCTCGCCGGAGTGCATCCGTGCAGCCGTCGAGAACGGGGCGGATGCGGTCTATTTCGGTCTGGATGTCGGGTTCAATGCTCGGGCGCGGGCGGTCAACTTCCCGGTCGAGCAACTCGGCGAGACGATGGCGGAACTACATCGGCGGGGGGTGAAGGGGTATGTGACGCTCAATACGTTGATCTTTTCGAATGAACTAGCCGAGGTGGAAGCCCTCGTGCGGAAGATCGCGGAGGCCGGGGTCGATGCGGTCTTGGTGCAGGACTTGGGCGTCGCGCGGCTGGTGCGGGCGATCTGTCCCGATCTGGCGATGCACGCTTCGACGCAGATGACGCTGACCAGCGCGGAGTGCATTGAGGTGGCCCGGCAGTTGGGGATCTCTCGCGTCGTGCTTCCTCGCGAGTTGTCGATCGATGAGATGCGGGAGATTCATGCGGCGACCTCAATGGAGTTGGAGGCGTTCGTGCATGGGGCGTTGTGCGTGGCCTACTCGGGGCAGTGCCTGACGAGTGAATCGCTGGGCGGGCGGAGTGCCAACCGGGGGCAATGTGCCCAAGCGTGCCGACTCCCATATGAGTTGATCTGCGATGGCGAGGATGTCGACCTTCGCGACCAGAAATATCTGCTCAGCCCGCAGGATCTGTCGGCGATTGAATACTCGCCCGAGTTGATCGATGCGGGGGTGCGGTCGTTCAAGATCGAAGGGCGACTCAAGACGCCCGAGTACGTGGCGAACATCACGCGGCATTATCGCGAGGCGATCGACACGGCGATGGCTGGCCAGCCGGTCGTGCTGACCCCGACCGAGAAGCGCGAGATGGAGCTGTCGTTCTCGCGCGGGTTCTCGCCGGGGTGGCTGGAAGGGTGCGAGCACAAGCGGCTGGTGCCGGGGTTGTCGTCGGCCAAGCGCGGGGTGTTCCTGGGGTCGGTGGTCGGCACGGGACGCGGGACGGTGCGGGTCCAACTCGCCTCTCCGATCTCGAAGGGAGACGGGGTCGTCTTCGAGGGGGACCGTGTCGCTCAAGACGAGCAGGGGGGCCGCGTCTACAACATGCGCCGCCGGGGCCTGCTCGTTGAAGGGCAGATCTCCTCGGGCATCATCGACCTCGAATTCGGTCGCGAGTCGATCGACCTCGAACGCATCACCGTCGGGCAGGGAGTCTGGAAAACAGACGATCCCCAGCTGAACGCGCGGCTGCGGAAGACCTACACCGGGGCCGACCCGCTGCGGCGACTGCCGGTTGATTTCGAAGTGCGGGCGGTGGTGGGTGAGCCGCTACGAGTGGTGGCCCGTGGGATAGGCTTCCAGCCTGTCATGCGTGCGAGTACAGATGACAGGCTGGAAGCCTATCCCACGGCCGAGGCCACGAGCGATGCCCCGCTCGAAGCAGCCCGCAAGCACCCACTCACCGAAGCTGTGCTGCGCGAGCAACTCGCGCGTCTCGGGGCGAGTCCGTATGAGCTGCGTGACCTCAAAGCCGAGATTAGCGGCGAGCCGATGGTGCCGCTGAGCGTGTTGTCGAAGCTGCGGCAGGGGTTGATCGAGGAGCTGTTGCGTCAGTCGGGCGAGCCACCGGAACGCCGCATCTCCAGCGAGCCGGTCCTCACGGCGCTGCGGGCCACGCTCCCCGCGCGCGAGCAACAGTCGAACGACCCGGTACGGCTGTCGCTGCTCTGCCGGTCGCTCAAGCAGGTCGATACGGCGCTCACAGCTGGGGAGCGGAACCTGCTGGCGGACTTTCAGGAGATCAAGGAGTACGGGTACGCCGTCGACATGGCGCGACAGGCCAAAGCGAGGCTGCTGATTGCGACTCCGCGCATCCAGAAGCCGGGCGAGATGGGAATTTTCCGGGCCATGACCAAGCCCCAGCCGGACGGGATGCTCGTCCGCAATCTGGCGGGGATGGCGTTCTGTGCTGAGGCGGAGATCCCCTTCGTGGCCGACTACTCGCTCAATGTCACCAACGAACTGACCGCTCAGTTCCTGATCGACCAGGGGGCGAGCTGGCTGACCGCGTCCTATGACCTCAACCGCGAACAACTGCTGGAATTGGTCGAGGCCGTCCCGCCGCAGTGGTTGGAGGTCGTGATCCACCAGCACATGCCGATGTTCCATATGGAGCACTGCGTGTTCTGTGCGGTCCTCTCGCCCGGCACCAACAAGACGAACTGCGGTCGCCCGTGCGACCGGCACGAGGTTCAACTCAGAGATCGAGTCGGCATGGAACACCCGCTCAAGGCCGATGTGGGCTGTCGCAACACGCTCTATAACGCCACGCCGCAGAGTTCCGCTGAGGTGGTGTCCGACCTGATCCAGCGCGGCATCCGCCAGTTCCGCATCGAGTTCCTCAACGACACCCCCAGCGAGATGCGGCAGGTGATTCGCAGCTACCGCGAGCTGCTCGCCGGAAGGACCACCGGGCAGGAGGTGTGGACGACTCTGGAGGCGATGAACCGCGTGGGGGTCACGCGCGGGACACTGGAAGAGCGGCGGAACCCACTGGCGATTCTGTAAGGCCGCGGGCAGTCGATGAGAAAGCCCAGGGGTGGCCACCGATGGGTATCCACACCACTCAACAGCCGAGTCTTGACACACCCTTGAGGCAGACACGAATCCGGCTGGCGGCTGTCATTTTCCCGAAGGGAATTCAGCCCTTAGCCCGGATTATTCACCACGAAATACACAAAACACACGAAAGGAATACAGCGCAATGGTTTAGGTCACATTTCAACCGTGACTCTGAATGACACTGT
>JAYTFV010000235.1:0-15514 GCA_043734065.1 Planctomycetota bacterium | reverse complement strand
CCCACTCCTTCGGAGCGGGCGTGCGAGTCCACTGATCCTGCTCCTTGCCGGTCTTCGACTCCAGCAGCATCCGCTCGGGGGTCATCTCCCGAATGGTGTAATCCCGGGACGTGCCGAAGTCCTTGACGAGCTTGTCCACATTCGCGGAGGGCCTGCCGCCGACGACGGTGTGGGACAGAATCCCGTCCCGCACGTCCCAGGTCAGGTCCATGTGCGTCATCTGGCCATAGAGCAGCGACGAGACGAAATCGAGTTTCAGCAGCATCCGCGCGGTCCCATCGGGGCGGTTCTCGATCCACTGCTCGCCGTTTTCGGTGTGCAGCCAGATGCCGATCAATTGAGCCTTGAGTTTTTCGTCCGGGCTGAGTTCGGCGGGGCTGAGTTCGGGGGACACGGCGGAGGGCGTGGTTGTCTCGGCCAGCACGGCAGTTTCAACGGGAGTCGCCCCTGCTGCCTGGACTGGCACCGCCGATTCCCCCGCAGCCATCGGCTGCGATTCCCCCGACCACAGCCGCGACCAGACCAGCGCCAGCACGATGATTCCCGCTGTGGCGACAACGACGCGAATCAGAGGGATCCGGGGTGTGGAACCGCTGGACATGCCGTCCTCTCGGAGTAAGAAGCAGTGAAGTGCGTGGAGTCGATACCCCGGTCGGCGGGGCGAGGTGACAGTGCAGGTTCCAGATTCTCGCATGTTGAGGCTTCCAGACCAAGAGAGACCGCTTCTGTAGCTGTGTTCGCCAGAACACGGGAGCTGCGTTCGCCAGAACGCGGGCGAACGGGGAGAAACTCTCCAATATCGCTTCCACATCACACAAACCCGCCTCGGGCATTGGGGGACGCATCCCAACGAGCCAGATGTTCGAGCGTGGCCCTGGCGTTCGCCCGCGTTCTGGCGAACGCAGCCACAGACGGAAAACTGCCCCCGCTGGACTGCGGATTTCCCACCGAGTTCCCTATACTTCTTTGCTTGCGAATTTGGTGCCGGGTTGCCAACGGCAGCTCGCACTGTGTCTTCCCCCGTGGTGGTGTGGGTGTCATGCAGATTGTGTTGTTTCCCCATCCGGCGTTGCGATTTCCGTCGGTCGACGTGCAGCGGATCGATGATGCCTTGCGGGTCACCGTGCGGCGGATGTTCGATCTGATGTACGAACTGAAGGGGGTCGGACTGGCCGCCAACCAGGTCGGCCTGCCGTTCCGGTTCTTCATCATCAATCCCTCGGGCGACCCCGAAAAGAAAGAGGAGGAGGAGGTCTTCATCAACCCGCTCATCTCCTCGCGGCGGGGCTCGGATGTCCACGAGGAGGGCTGCCTCAGCCTGCCGAAGATCTACAGCGATGTGGAACGCCCGGCCGAGATCACGATCGACGCCTTCGACCTCAACGGCCTGAACAAAAAACGCAAGATCAAGGGGTTCCTGGCCCGCGTGATCCAGCACGAATATGACCACATCGAAGGCTTCATGTTCACCGACCGGATCGGCGAAGACCAGAGCGACAAGATCTATGATGCCGTTCTGGAAGTTGCAGCTCAATTTCGCAAGCAGCAGGCCGAGGGGCTGTTCCCCAGTGACGAGGCGATCCTCGCGGCCTGTCAAGAAATGGCCAAGTCCGGGCGCGTGCCGACGGAGTTCGTGACGGCGTGAAGGGGAGGTGATGGGACAAACTCGAAATTCGAAGTGCGAAATTCGAAACCGAGTTGGCTCCGACTGCCGCTTCCGTCTCCTCCTTCGAGTTTCGGATTTCGTGCTTCGAGTTTCTCGGGAGTCTCCTCAGTGCTGACCTTCCTCCAAACCGCTCAGGACGCCGCGCGCATCGGCGGGCGAATTCTCCAGCAGTGGCAAACCAAATTCACCGCCCGCGAGAAGAGTCCCGCGAACATGGTCACCGAAGCCGACCTCGCCTCGCAGGAGGCGATCTTCGACTTCATTCACACGCGGTTCCCCGACCACAAGTTCCTCGGCGAAGAGGGGCTCGACCAACAAACGGGCACCAGCGAGTACCGCTGGGTCATCGACCCGCTCGACGGCACCGGCAACTACGTCCACCGCTTCCCGTATTACTGCGTTTCTATCGGACTGGAGTGTCGCGGGGAACTGATCGTCGGGGTCATCTATGACCCGACCCGTGACGAGATGTTCTCGGCCACGAAGGGATCGGGAGCGTTCCTTAACGGGCAACGGCTGCAATGCTCCGTGGTCAACCAGCTCTCCGAGGCGATGTGCATCGCCAGCCTGCCCGTGAAGACCACAGCCGCCAGCCCCGCCATCGCCCGGTTTCTGAAGGTGATTACGCAGGCCCAATCGGTCCAGCGGACCGGCTCCGCAGCTCTCAATCTGTGCTATGTCACGTGCGGTCGCATCGACGCTTTCTGGTCGACGAACCTGATGCCCTGGGACATGGCCGCCGGGGTCTTGCTTGTGACCGAGGCGGGCGGACGAATCACCACCACCAGCGGCGGCCCCTTCGCCCTCGAAACCCCCGACCTGCTCGCCACCAACGGCACCGCACTGCATGGGCAGCTGTCGAAGCTGCTGACGGAGTAGTGGACAGCCGGCCCCGCCAGACATCCGAAGTCTTCGGAGACTTCGGATGTCTCTGGGGACGCGCAGTCTGGCCACTCGCCTTACGGATCGCCCTGCCCCGCTCTGGCTGAAGGCTGAAGGCTGATGGCTGATCGCCAGAGGGGAGCCGCTCCTCTTCGATGTTCCTGTGCGCGATCCCGATGGCCCTGTTCCCCGACATCGGCATCACCCTCTTCGGCATCGCCAGCGCCCTGACGTTCTTCATCCCCGGCTGGAAATTCCACCGGGAGTTGAAGGCCCGCCAATGAGGTCTGAGTCAGAAGGATCACGGATGAGCGGTGAAACCAGAAATCGTAAATGACGTGCGGAACAATTTGGACAGTTCGGTGGCTCGCCCCTGATGGTCAATCAGCGTGGGAGCATCCGCATGAAATTCCGTCAGGACAAGGCCCAGGCGGTCGGAAATCAGATGATTGATTTCTTCACCCAGTGGGGACAAGAACCGTTGCAGGTAGTAGACGTGCAAGCGATCAATATCCAGCTCTTTCGGACTGTCTAACTTGCGAGAGACAAGACGCTGGAGTTTTCCCCCGTCAGATCTTGTGAGAGTTCCAAGGTTGTGAGCAATGGTGTGGCGAAGCTGGAAAATGACGAGGAGTGATTTCCGTTCCGCTCGAACGGAACCCTTGGCGTTCTCATCAAACAGCTTGAACTCTGGCTGAGTCTTGTGGGATGGATTTGGCTTGACGAGTTGCAGCACATCCTTGAATCGAAGGTTGACTTCATTCACATCGTGCCAAAGCTGAGATTCACACAAAGCCCGTCCGACCTTCTGATCTCGAACGTGAGGAGCAGCATCCGCCCCTCGGATTGAGAATCGATTCAGCCGGTCATCGGTACAGAGTGGTGCCACTTCGTCGACGCAGAGGGCCGCCAATTCCTTCAACAGTCTCTCAAAAGCAGCCACCAACTGGAAAAAGGCTAACATCGACATCCCTTTTTGGTGACGGCGAAACCCCTTCTCATAGAATTCGGCCCGCTTACCGAGATCGATCATGTAATCCACCATCCGGAGTGCATGAGCAGTGGCATACCGGAAATGTTCGATCGGCACGGCTGCCTTTTCGTTTTAATCTCTGGTCGGAATCTGTTGAATATACTCCCCAAACTTAGCGGCAAGTGGCTTCGTCATTTGATTCAATTCCCAACGTGTGCTGACTTTGATCTGCCCCGAGAATCACAGATTCGAGAACCGACCCACTTCATGGTGCGGTGGCGTTCAGAACCTCGTGGAGGGCTTCGTTGACAAACTGGGTTTGCTCAAAGAGGAGCCAGCCGTCCTGGTCGTATCCCCCCATGGCTTGCAGCATTCTGCCGTATCCATCGCCCCCAGCATTGAGCAGACTTTCGACCTCGGAGGATCCGGCCGCGGCCTTCTCCGGCACAATCACTTCGAGCTGATCGTCCTGGCAATAACGGTCCATCGCATCCGCAAGTTCATTTTCGCGAGCGGGCATCAACAACTGACGATCCAGTCGAGAATCACCATCGACAGACCACCAAGTCTCTTTCTGAGTTCTCAGCCAACTCGAAAGCTTCGTCATCGGAATGGATTCCGTTTTCACTTCGATGCTCCACAGCACTGGAATTCTCGAATGTCATTGTAATGGCTGTTGACGACAAGACCAATCCTGTCCGAAGTCACTACTCGAAGACCTGACCCAGCGATTCCATGGAATGGGCCACCCAGTTCACCACCGCCATTGAGTCCATCGCCCATTCCCCCCTACACTTGAGGAACACACACGTCCCGCCCCCCACCGAAAACCGCATCTCCCATGGCTGACAAAGGCAACCCCAGCAAGATCGAGGAACTCAAGCTCACCAGCAATTTCCTCCGTGGCACCATCGCCCAGGAAATGGCCGACAGCAGCGTCCCCAGCGTTTCCGAAGACAGCGCCAACCTCCTCAAGACCCACGGCACCTATCAGCAGGACGACCGCGATCACCGGGGCGGTGAGAAGGTCTACAGCTTCATGGTCCGCACCCGCGTGCCCGGCGGAAAGCTCTCCGCAGCCCAGTTCCTGGCCGAACTCGACCTCTGCGACCGCTACGGAAGCGGCACCCTCCGCATTACCGATCGCCAGGGATTCCAGCTGCACGGGGTGGTGAAGACCAACCTCAAGGAGACGATTCGCGGGATCAACGCGATCAAGCTGAGTACCTACGCTGCCTGCGGAGATGTCACCCGCAACATGATGTGCTGCCCGGTGCCGATCCGGAACAAGCCCGCGTTCGCCGAGATGCAACTGCTGGCCGACCAGTTGGCCGAACACTTCCGCCCGCGCTCGAATGCCTATTACGAAATCTGGCTCAAGGACGGCGAGGAGAGTACATTGGTCCACAGTGCCCAGCCGGAGAGCGAGCCGATCTACGGGGCCACCTACCTCCCTCGCAAGTTCAAGATCGGCATCGCCCTGCCCGAGGACAACTGCATCGACATCTACTGCCAGGACATGGGGTATCTCGCAGTCGTGGAGCATGGCAAGATCGTCGGCTACAACCTGCTGGTCGGCGGCGGCATGGGCGTGACCCCGGCCAAGAAGACGACGTTCCCGGCCCTCGCGAAGCAGATGGCCTTCATCACTCCCGAGCAGGCGATTCCCGTCGGCGAAGCAGTCGTCAAGGTGCAACGCGACTTCGGCAACCGCACCGACCGCAAGCAGGCCCGGCTCAAGTACCTGATCCACGAGCAGGGCCTCCCCTGGTTCAAGGCCAAGGTCGAAGAGTATTACGGAGCCCCCCTGCCCTCCCCGCGCGCGGTCGATGTCACCGATGTCGACGACCACATCGGCTGGCATGAGCAGGGGGACGACAAGCTGTTCCTGGGGATCAATATCGAGAACGGTCGCCTCAAGGACGAAGGCCCACTCCAGTTGAAGAAGATGTTCCGCGTCTTACTCGGCAAGTACGGGATGGAGACGCGGCTGACTGCGTTGCAGGGGGTGATCCTGTGCGACGTTGATCCGAAAGACCGGGCCGACATCGACCGCATCCTGACCGAACACGGCTGCAAGCGGGCCGAGGAATTGACGCTGGCCCGGCGGTACTCGATCGCCTGCCCGGCGTACCCGACCTGCGGTTTGGCTGTCACGGAAGCGGAGCGCGTGATGCCGACCGTGATGGACGCCCTCGAAGCCGAGATGGCCAAACACGGGCTGCTCTCCGAGCGGATTTCGGTCCACATGACCGGCTGCCCCAATGGCTGCGCGCGGCCGTATACGCCGGACATCGGGTTGGTGGGTAAAGCCCGCGGCAAGTACACCGTGTACCTCGGCGGCAATGTGCAGGGGACGCGACTGGCCTTCCTGTTCGAGGACATGGTCCCCGAGGAGGAAGTCCACACCCGCCTGAGTCCGATCTTCGGCAAGTATAAAGCCGGGCGGACCCCCGGCGAGAGCTTCGGAGACTTCTGCCATCGGGTCGGGAAAGAGGGTTTGGCGTCCGCCATGTAGGTAAGGACATGGTCCAAAATAACATCGCGATTTGAACAGAGGGATTTGAACAGAAGGGCGCAAAGGCAGCAAAGGGTTCCATTCGAAGTTTCTTTGCTGCCTTAGCGCCCTTCTGTTCAAAATCACATCGGGAAGTTGTTTCGGACCAGTTCATAAACTGCCTCTGGATTGAAATGACTCTGTTGGAGAGAACCGATGATTGCCACAGAACACGAACAGTTGGAAACGCTGGCAGACTTGCTGGATCGGCTGGGGAACGTCCCGCTGGAACGGATTCGACTCCACCCGTTCCCTGGCACTGCGACCATCGATGACGTGTTGCGGCTCTGTGATCGTGAGCCGAAGCGGTTGTGTGAATTGGTCGATGGCGTGCTGGTGGAGAAGGTCATGGGACACCAAGAATCGCGACTGGCCGCTTGGCTGATTTTCGTGTTGCGAACCTACCTCATGGAACACGATCTCGGAATCGTGTCCGGAGCAGATGGTCCGCATCAGATTCTCTTCGACCAGGTTCGTTTTCCCGATGTGGCCTTCATCGCCTTCGACCGCATTCCCGAGGATGCCGACCCCTCCACGCCGGTCCCCCATTGGATTCCGTCACTGGCTGTGGAAGTCCTGAGTGTGGGCAACACCCGGGCCGAGATGGCCCGCAAGTTGCGGGATTATTTTGAGGCCGGAGTGGAACTCGTGTGGTACGTCGATCCGACCGACCGCACGGTTCGAGTGTATCACTCCCCGGAAGCGGTCGTCACGCTGACCGAAGCCGACGACCTCGACGGCGAACAGATCCTGCCCGGTTTCCACCTGTCGATTCGCGACTGGTTCGAGCAAGCCTTGCGCATCAGGCCGATGGCTTGATGTCAGATACCCAAGTTTGATTGTCGCCTTTCGCTCCGCGAAAGGCCGTCTTTCGCGGAGCGAAAGACGACTCTGATTTCTCGAACGATCCTCACGTCGGGAATCCGCTCGAAGGAATTCGAGTTTCCGGGAATAACTCTGGCCTCGTCACTCTCTCTCCCCGGCATGGAAACCCTCTACCGCATCGCCGCCGATGTCACCGTCACGTTGCATATGGCTTACGTGGGGTTTGTGGTCCTTGGGTTGGTGGCGGTGCTGGTTGGGTACTTTCGCCGCTGGGTGTGGGTGCGGAATCGCTGGTTCCGGGGGATTCACCTGGCGATGATTCTGATTGTGGTCGTCGAGGCCTGGGCGGAGGTGGTTTGTCCGCTGACCACTCTGGAGCAGGCTCTCCGCGAGCGGGCCGGGGAGGCGACCTACGCGGGCAGCTTCGTGGCGAACGCGGTGCATGATCTGCTGTTCTTCGATCTGCCGGAGTGGGGCTTTACGGTCATCTATACGGCTTTCGGTTCGATGGTGTTGTTGACGTTTTGGCTGGTTCCCGTGGAGTGGCGGGGTGGCCATTACGTGGGCGAGAGTCCTTCGTTTCTCAACGGGGCGGAGTGAGGCACTTGGAAGTCGCGCGGGGACGGGTCAGTGGACCCGTCCTACATCGCTACCGTGCGGTCCACTGCTCCCCGGCCCGCAGGCAGTCGCACAGTTCTCCATAGACGCGATGCAGCGAAGTCTGCTTCGGCGATGGGCCCAGGTGGTCGGTCAATCGCCGGGCCAGTGGGCCTGCGCTCAAGATCGTCTGGAGCGGGGTGTACGCCTCGCCTCCGTGCCGGAGACCCTCATCGTCCGGATGAGCAGACAGATACTGCCACAACGTGCCGAGCGATAGCTCCTCCTCCCCGGCGATACCGAACTGGGCGAGAAACCGGCGGTCGCGGATCACGGCTTGATCGCCGCGCGTGATGGCGTCCAAGAACACCATCTCCAGCGGGTCGATCTTGATCGACTGCTGCTCGTCGGTCGGCGTCCACGATTCGGACACCAAGCGTTTGAGTACGTCAACCACCACTCGCGCGATAGCTAGGTCCGCAGCCGGGCACTCCTGGACATCGATCACGCGGATCTCGATCGAGCCGCGCGAGAAGCGGGCGATCGCGCCGCGGGCGTTGAGGAACTCGTCACGCAGAACCCCCTCCGGATCGTGCGGGGCGATGTCGCGGAACATCGGGTCGAAGATTTGCGACTGGTACTCGGCTTGCGTAAACGCCCGCTCGGGGATCACCCGCCCGGCGATCGACGGGATCAGGCGACTGTTGAGGCGATACGTCTCCAACCGGCTGTCGAGCTGGCCCGTCATGCGTCCCTCCATGAGGGGCGAACTCGCCGCCAAGGCAGGCAGCAGCGGCAGCACCAGCCGCACCGCCGCATGCAGCTTCCCGAACTCCTCATCCCCGGCAAACGGCAGGTTGATGTGCATGCTCTGCAGGTTCGCCCACCCGTGCCCCCGGCAGTCGAAGATGCGGTTGAAGCACTCGTACACCGGGCTGTAGTCGTGCGGCCAGAGCTGCATCTCGCGCAGCGGGTCCATCCAAGGGTGCATCGCCGTGGGCATGAGCCGGGCCCCGAGCTGCGAGGCCAACTCGTTCACTCGCTGAACATGCGACTGCATCTGAGCTGCGATCGGAGCCAGCGCCGGGGCCGGATCCGTCGTCTTCAGTTCCAGCACATGCAGCACCAATTCGTTCGACCAACTGATGTCCTCGAACTCCACATCGGAGACGATCTCACCCGCTTCGAGCTGTAGCACTTGGTCAGAGATCGGCCGGACATCGAGCGACTGGGCATCGACGAGCATGTACTCCAGCTCGATGCCGAACGCGGAGAAGAGCGAGAGTGGCTGGGACATTCGCGGACTTCACTCGTGGGAACCGCAAAGCCCAGGGGTTGCAACCCATGGGCTTTCGCATGTCTTCGTCTCTGACTGACGACTGAAAACTGACGACTGAAAACTTCCCATCACTTCTTCCCGAAGTGCCGGTCGGCGAAGTTCATGAACTGCTCCCAGTCGTACGGCAGCACGTCATGGCCGCCGGTGCGAATGTGATACCCGATCTGTCCGCTGAGCAGCGGTTGATCGACACCCGGCAACGTCTCGCTGACCTTCTCGACGCCCAGTCCATTCGTCCCCAGCAACCGGTACACCGGATCGGCGTGGACAGCGGCGAGGTATTCGCCCAGGGGGTCGGCCCACTTGTCGTCGATGGCACTGGCGATGTAGACCGGGCGCGGGGCGATGAGGGCGATCAACTCGTGCGAGTCGACCGGCAGCGCGGCCTCGTTGTGGTTGTACTTGTTGAAGTTGTCACAGAACCAATGCGGGAATGAGGTGTTGATGCGGTTGACCGTCTCACCAAACCAGCGCTTGCTGAGAGCCGCCCCTCCGCAGCCGCTGTTGTTCGAGATGACCAGCGCGAACCGCTCGTCTTGAGCCCCGGCCCACAGCGAGGTCTTGCCCAGGCGGCTGTGACCGAGGACCGCGACGTGTTTGGCGTCGATCTCCTTGTCGGTTTCCAGGTAATCGAGCGCCCGGCTCAGGCCCCAGGCCCAGGCCCCGATGCTCCCCCACTCGTCCGGGCCGGGCTTGGTCTGGCCGGGCTTGTAGAACAGCGGCTCGACGCCGTTCTGAAACCCGTCGTCGAAGTCGGGATCGATGTCGCCGTAGTAGATCGTCGCGACCGCATACCCGCGCTCGATAATCCGCTCAATCGCCCAGCGGGATTTCTCGGTGCCGCGCGATTTCTCGGTCGCCTTGTTCTCGGTGATCCCCTTCTTCTCGTTATTCCCGATCCAACTGTGCGCCAGCTTCACAGCCGGGTCGGTCGTGACCGCGTGGTTGCCTTCGAAGTTGTACCCGAGGAAGGCTGGCGAGTGCTGCTTCCCCTTCGGCGAGTAAATCAGAATATCCATTCGCGGCCCGTCGTCCTTGGCGGTGAAGTAGACCGTGACCTGCTTGCGGGTGGCCTTGCCATCGAGAGACTCGGTCGGCCCCTCCGTGACGACTGACCGGATGCCTTCGAGTTTCATCGTCGGCGTGCGGCCATAGACCTCACTCTCAAACAGGCGGAGGATCTCGCCCCGCCGCAACTGCTTCCACTTCTCGGGCGTGTCGATTTTTTCGCCCGAGGCCGAGACGAGAGCCTCCGGCAGCACGTATGCCGGAACCTTCGACTCGTCTTCGTTGAAGACTTCCTTCTTCTCCTCCGCTCCGCACGATGTGGCCACGATGACAGAGACTCCCCACACGCACGCGATTCGCCACAACTGATTCATGAGTCCGTCCCAGCGGTTCCAGGAATGAAAGGGTCCGATGCGGACACGGTATCGCGAGGCAGGCCGCGCGGGAAGCGAGCAGCAAAGTAGGACGGCCTTTCCAGGCCGTCCTGCACGCCCTACCGCCCCCGAACCGTTCATCGATCGGAAGTTCAAAACGCTCCCGTCCCCGGACGCTTACGAGCGGAAGGGACGGGCTGGAAAGCCCGTCCTACGTACTCTCTCAATTGAACCAGATCGCAAACCCGAAGAACTGCCCCTGGAAAACGAGGGTCAGGTTGTTCCACGTCTCCGGGCGAGAGAGGGGGCCTTTCTCGACGTAAGGCAGCGCCGCTGTGCCTTGCAAAAGGAGAACCAGATCGAACCGGGGCGGCTCCTCGAAGAACCGTTTGAGGTTCACGCCTCGGCCCGTCGCGGGAACATTGCCCATCGTATTATTGAAGAAGAACGCACCACCGTAATCGCGCCAGAAGGGGACGAGCTTGCGGCCCTCCAGCAGGTCTTCCATCTCGGTCAGTACGCCGCGCCAGCCATCGATGAATTCCTTCGTGACCGGCACACGCAGCACCCCGCTCTGCTTCGGGTTCGGGAGCCACTCCTGGTCATTGTCAGTTTCCGCCTCGATCAGTTTCCACGACTCGCGCGAGGTACGGATCATCTCCAGCAGATGACCACGCGCGGACGACATCCGCTTCGGCTCCTTGAGCGGAAAGTCGGACAGGTGAATCGCCGCGATGGCGTCCATGATCTCCCGAGTCCAGTCCCCGTCCCCCCGCTTGCCGATGTCGAGCGGTTCGGTGCCAGCCCGAGGCGGCACTGCCTTCGGATAAATCAAATGCCCCGACACATCGAACATCCTCTGATGGTCATACGCCAGCACCACATCACACACCGCACACAAGAAGTGGCAATACCCCCGCAGCCACGGCACGTCCCCATTGTCGAACGTGACCTTCAAATCCGCAGCGGGACTGCCGGGGCGAACTCGGTTGGCGACGCTGAAGATCGCGGCGAAGCTCTCCTTGTCATCGGTCTTGCCATCGCCATTCAGGTCGAGCCGAATCGACAGCAGATCAATCGGGAGTTTGACTTCTTTCCTCAGGTCGACCTTCGCCAGTTCCGCTTCCGCCGAGAGCATCCGCGTCTGCAGGTGCGAAAACACCTGCCGGACTTGGGTATACGTCACCTCTTCCGGGTTCGGGTTGATCGGGAGCGGCAGGCGAAACACCGGCAGGCTCGCGAGCTGCCCGCTCATCGCCCCGTACTGGTACTGCTCCTGTCCCAGGTGTTCGATCGCCGACAGCACCAGCACCACCCCGAGGGCGAACCGCGCCTGGTCATGCTGCGGATCGGCGGCGAGTCGCTCTTGGAGAAACTTCTCCGCGTCGGAGAGTTGGCCCTGCCGGAGGTACTCCCCGACCTTCGGCGAGACATCCTCCCCGGCCTGGCAGTGAGTGGCTGCCAGCGACCCAGCCATCACAAATGCGATCATCCAGCAATGACGAACACACATCGGAGCCTCCTCAAACTCAAACGGATGGATACCGCGAGTTCGACTGTGGGAGTTCAGCCTTGAGGCTGCTTCGCCCATGTTCGGCGCTCGGGCGCGGCCAGACCACAGACAGGCTAAAGCCTGAACTCCAACAGTCGAACCAGGTCAGGGCACATCGGCCCCCACTGGAACCGCGATCATGCCGACTGAAGATCAGGGAGCATACCCATCCCTGAGGAACTGAAGTTTCAACAACCGGGAGAACACGACCGAGGCAGGCTGCCTGCACAGACGACCCTTTCGCTGATCCGCTCGCCCACAAAAACACCCGGGGCTCGATCGCTCGAACCTCGGGTGTGGGTCTTTCGGCCTGAATGGATCACTCTCGGGTGGATCACTCTCGATAGTCGGCACTCGTCGCGCGAGTCGCTCGACTACTTCTTGGCGGGCTCGATCGCGAACTCCAGATCCTTCTTCCCACCCGCTGGAATGGTGACCTTCCAGGGAGACGAGCCTGCGTTCCAACAGGCGGGGTCCGTCTTCGTCAAATCTGCCGAAGAATGAGCAGCTCCGGGTGCCGCAGCTCCGGCTCCGTAGAGATACGCCACGACATCGCCCACGGGGGCCGTGCCAGTAAACGTGCCGTCGGCAGCCACGACGATGCTGGTATTGAAACTGGTCCCGAGCTTCGTGATCCCCAATCCCATACCGAGGAAGTCCACCTTGTTTGCACTCGTCAGCTTACCCGCAACCGGAGCAGTGGCAGGCGCTGCAGGACCACCGCACCCGACCGGGACCATGAAGAACGACAGCAGCAAAACCAGACTCAACTTGTGCATGTTGGGGATCCTTGGATGGAAGTGGGGCACTCAGTGGTGTTGATTTGATCCGATCAGCGGGTCTTCTTCAAGTCCACCGGAGAAATTTTGATTTCCCGGTCTCAGCGGTTCGAAGTCTCGACCCAGGGCTGTTTCTTCTGGAAAAGTGTGCGTTTCCCCGATTCGGAGCGAACTTCTGATTGACATTTCCGCACGCACCCATAAACATGGACGTGGGTGTTCTTCCCATTTTTCAAGTCCCATTCGGAGATTTCCATGAGTCCTCACAAAGGTCGGCGGGCCTTCACGCTCATTGAGTTGCTGGTCGTGATCGCGATCATTGCCGTGCTGATCGCTCTCTTGCTCCCCGCCGTGCAGCAGGCTCGCGAAGCGGCCCGGCGTTCCACTTGCAAGAACAATATGAAGCAGTTGGGACTGGCCCTCCACAACTATCACGAATCGTACGGCCAGCTTCCCCCCGGTGCCATCTGGTTCGGAAACGGCGGCCCCAGTGCGGGCACTCCCAATCAAGACCTGCCCAGCACCAACGGCGATACGCTCTATACGAACTTCAACTATAACGCCAACTGGATCATGCTCTCGCTCCCCTACATCGAACAGGCCCAGTTGTACAACCTGTACCAGCCGAACCAGGTGTTGGTTCGGTCCGGCGGCACAGCCACCGACTCCAACAACCGGGTCGTGGGAGCCGTGATCAGTTCCGTCCGTTGCCCGTCGGATGCCTACAATGATACCCCGTTCATTCGGGCGGGTATCGGAAACGTCCCGTTCGGTCGCGGGAACTACGGGGGATGCCTGGGACGCGAGCGAACTCCTTACGCGAACGGTGCCGACGACGATCGCTGGACCTCCCAGCCCATTTCTCGCAGAGGGGCTTTCGGGTATGGAGCCTCGGCGGGGCTTCGAGATTTCAACGATGGAACCTCCAATTCGGTGGCGCTGTGGGAAATTCGGACCGGTCCCGCCCCGGATGATTCGCGGGGTGTGTGGGCGATGGGCCGTCTCTCCTCGTCGTTGGTGGCGGGCTGTGACAATGTCGGCGACTGTGCCGGGATCAACGATGGCAGAACTGATGCACCGGATGTTCATGGGTGCAGCAGCCAGGTGGGGCTCGGCATGGGTTGCCACGGGCTCGCGGATTACCAGACATCGCCCCAGAGCATGCACACGGGAGGTTGTCATGCCGCCCTGGGTGACGGGTCAGTGCGGTTCGTGAGTCAACTGGTCGACTACAATATCCACCGGGCGCTCAACAGCATCTCGGGAAGCGAGGTCATCCCGGCTGTGTATTCGAGCAATTTCAGTGTGGGTGTTCAGTCCCTCGCCGAGCTGTCAGCGATCAGCTTTCAGCGGTCAGCCAGCAGAGGTGTCTCCTCATCTGGCTGATGGCTGACCGCTGAAAGCTGACGGCTTCGATCGGCCGAACCTGCACAAACAGACACTTCCAAAGTTTTTGGATTTTTTTGAGAGACTCATGCCGATTTCACATAGACACATACGAAAAGACAGTTACGATGAAGCTGGAACCATTCGGTTCCGACTCTCGTTGACTGTTCCAGGTCTCTGATGAGGCGGTTGTTTCCGGACAGATTGCTTCGCCTTGGGTTCAGAGGACGGTTTTGTCCCTTGAACGATTGGCGGTACAGTTGGTTCTGTGGAGGCGGTCACCCGTTGGAATTTCGCCCTCAGACAAGGCTCAGTATTGTGGCTGGGTGATCTGTTTGTGATCTCGTCGGTTTTCGTTCGTTCTCCGTGTCGAAAGAGGTGTTGTCATGAATCTGAGTTTGCGGCGGAAACGCCATGCGTTCACATTGATCGAGTTGCTGGTCGTGATTGCGATCATTGCTGTGTTGATTGCGTTGCTGCTGCCCGCTGTGCAGCAGGCTCGCGAAGCGGCCCGCCGCTCCACGTGCAAGAACAATATGAAGCAGTTGGGGTTGGCGATCCACAACTACCACGAAGCTCAAAATCAGATGCCCCCGGGAGCGATCTGGTTCGGCAACGGTGGCCCCAGTGCGGGAGCCAACGGCAACCAAGATCTGCCCAGCGGCAACGGAGATACGCTGTTCAGCCAGCTCAACTACAGTGCCAACTGGGTGATCCAGTTGCTGCCCTATGTCGAGCAGGCCCAACTGTCCAATCTGTACAATCCGGCTTTGCCGCTGTACCTCACTGCGGGCACTCCGGCCAACTCCAACAACCAAGTGGTGATTGTAAAGCTCTCGGCCATGTTGTGCCCTTCAGACAGTTTCAACGATGACCTCTTCATCCGAACAGGCATTGGCAACGTCCCGATGGGTCGAGGGAACTACGGCGGAGCCTTGGGTCGAGAGAACGGCGGCGGTACGCGATGGACCGGTCGTGCCACAAATCGCGTCGGCTGCATTGGTCATGGCCGATCCGCGATGATTCGTGACATCAACGACGGGACATCCAACACAGTCATGCTGTGGGAACTCCGTGCTGGCCCGTTCCCGGATGACCCGCGGGGTGTCTGGTCGATGGGCCGCATCGGGGCCTCGCTGGTGGGTGGCTGCGACAACGTGGGTGACTGCCCCACGATCAACAACAACGGCAACGACGGCCCGGATGTTCATGGTTGCAATCAAAACAACAATGCGACGGCCAAGGCCACGGCCTTGAACTTGGGCATGGGTTGCCACGGGAACGGTGACGGACAGTCGACTCCCGGCAGCTTGCACGTGGGTGGTTGCCATGCCGCGCTGGCCGATGGATCGGTGCGGTTCGTCAACCAACTGATCGACTTCAACATCCACCGGGCGTTGAACAGCGTCGCCGGCAGCGAAGTCATTCCCGCTGTGTACTAGTCTGCCGCCTCTCTGCTGCCGCAGGGAGAGTTTGTGGTTTCATGAACCCAGGGACATCTCCGATGTCCCTGGGTTTCTGTACTACTCACCCCAAGAATGTTTGCAGGCTGCGCACATTTCCGGTGGTCAGGAAC
>JAYTFV010000234.1:0-14008 GCA_043734065.1 Planctomycetota bacterium | reverse complement strand
TATGGTTTATGGTTTATCGACGGAGGGTTGAGGGTTGAGTACCAGAGGTTGAGCGTTGAGAGGGAGTTATCTTTACTGACAACTGACAACTTCCCCCCTCCTACGCCGCATCCTGCTTCGGGGTCAGGGCTGCCAGTTTCTGCTCCAGTTCCTGGACCTTTTTCACGAGGTCCGGGAGCCGTTGCAGGGCCAGTTGGATGCGGAGTTGTTCCTTGTCCGGGCGGGCGGGGAGCCCGTATTGAGTGGTGCCCGCTTCGATGTCGCCCATCACGCCCGCCTTGCCGCCGAGCGAGGCTTTCTCGCCGATATGCAGGTGGTCGGCGACCCCGACCTGGCCCCCACAGCGGACATAATCCCCGGTGATCACCGACCCGGCGAACCCCACCTGCGAGGCCAGGGCGTTGTGCTTTCCAATGCGGCAGTTGTGGGCGATCATCACCAGGTTGTCGATCTTGGTCCCACGTCCGATCAGCGTCTCGCCGACCATCGCCCGGTCGATCGTGGTTCCGGCTCCGATCTCCACATCGTCCTCAATGACGACGGTGCCCGTGTGCGGGATGCGGATGAGCTGACCTTTCAGCAGGCGGTAGCCGAACCCGTCGGCTCCGATCACCGCGTTGGCATGGATGATGACGCGCGATCCGAGCTGCATGCCCGGGTAGAGGACGGTGTTGGGGTGCAACGTGACCTCATCCCCCAGACGACAGCCGCGGCGGATGACGACACCCGCATGGATGTCACAGCCGGAGCCGATGGTGACTCCCGCTTCGATGACGGCGGCGCTGTGGATGTTGGTGTTGGAGCCGATCACGGCACTGGGATGGACCAGAGCCTGTGGCGAGATGCCGGTCGTTTCGCGAGCAGGGAGAGGCCGGAAGTGGGTCATCAGGGTGATGAAGGCCCCCTGCGGATCGTCGACCGCGATCAGTGGGCAGGCCAAGGCTTTCTTCGCCCCTTCCACCGCATCTCGGGGAACGATAAGCGCCCCCGGAGTGAGCCCGAGAAGTCGCTTCAGCCGCCGCGAATTCTCCAGATAAGTGATCGTCTGAGCTGTGACGCAATCGAGCGCAGCCACATCCCGAATCACGACGTTTCCCTCGCCAGTGACATCTCCGTGAATCAGACTGGCCAATTCGGCAACCGTGTGGTCCATCGGGGCGGACTCCATTCCGCGGGGGTGTGAATTCTCGGACTCCGAAGACAGAGCCTGCGGAGGTTTCGGGTTCTACCGGATATTGGAGATTTGAGGCAATGTCGATTCGCCAGCCGCATGTGGTGAGGAGTGCGCGATGCACTTTGCGAACTCGAATGGTTGGTGCCGCACATTCAGCGGAAGGCGGCGTCAGTCCCCGTAGTCTGGACCCCCAGGTCCGGACGAAATCTGCCGCAGGACGAACTCTTTGGCCAACACGACTTGTCGGCCAGACACGCCCGGACCTAGGGGTCCAGGCTACGAATGGACATCCGCTCCTGCCACTGTTTCTCCGGATGCCCCCCTACTGTAATCACAAAGCGCGTCTCGCACTCTGGGCCGAGAATTCCAGACAGCGTGATCCACCGTTTCAATTTGCGAGGTAGCTGCACTCGCCAGAGTGCGGGCTCCCCGCGTTCTGGCGAACGCAGCTACTCTGGGCAAGCGGCAGATCCCACCTGATGAGGTTGTCACAGGTACACAAAAGAACAGGTTGCGGGGTGGCTGCTCCGTCCGATTTCGATCACAATCCCTCCGCGTGATGCGGTGGGTTGAACCTGAGTGATCCGGGGGGCTGCCGCATACGTTCTCGACTGATCGCTGTTGTTGTCGCCAGTGCGTTCTCCCCGCGACAAAGTGTCTCTTGGTCAAGCAATGTCATCGAAAACCTCTGCGGAACCGTCTGCCAGTCACGGTGCCGCGCCGGGTGGTACGCCCTCCCCGCATGCTCACACCAGTCCTTGGCTGTGGGTCATGTGCCTCACCGGGGTGGATTACTTCAGCACCCTGGGGTATCAGCCGTCGATCGCCTTCGAGGCGACCGGGCGGCTAGCCCCGCTGGCCACGCTGTTCCTCGTGATCGTTACGCTGGTCGG
Organism: Planctomycetota bacterium; assembly: GCA_043734065.1. Taxonomy (GTDB): domain Bacteria; phylum Planctomycetota; class Planctomycetia; order Planctomycetales; family Planctomycetaceae; genus TH-plancto1. Next base: position 11,941 of record JAYTFV010000234.1, on the reverse strand, counting down.
GGCGGTGCCGATCTATCGCTACGTCGCCGGGTCTTCGCCGCATGGGCAAGGCTCGATCGCCATGCTCGAGCGGCTCGTCCACGGCTGGGGCGGCAAGCTGCTGATTCTGGCACTGCTCGGGTTCGCAGCCACCGACTTCGTGATTACGAAGACCCTCTCCGCAGCCGATGCGGCCGAGCACTTGATCCACAACCCGCTATGGAAGCAGTCGCCGGAATTCCTGCATAGCCAGATGACGCTCACGATGATGTTGCTGGTGATGCTCGGGGCGGCATTCATGCGCGGGTTTGGCGAGGTGATCGTCATCGCCGTCGGGATTGTGGGAGTCTATCTGGGGCTGAATCTGATCCTGATGGTCGAGTGCTTGCGGCACCTGGCCACACATCCCCAGCTCATCACGAACTGGTATCAATCCGTCCTCAGCGGGGACTGGCAGATCGCGCATGTGCCGGTCAGCGGGACCGGCTGGGGCACGATCATTCTGTTGTGCTTTCTGTTCTTCCCGAAGCTGGCGCTGGGTCTCAGCGGGTTCGAGACGGGCATCGCCGTCATGCCTCTGGTGGATGGTAAGGGCGACACTCCCGAGGCCCGACTGGCCGACCGCATCCGAGGCACGCGCAAGCTGCTCTTGACTGCCGCTCTCGTCATGTCGGCCTTCCTGATCGCGTCGTCGATCGTGACGGTGACGCTCATCCCGGCGGAGGAACTGATCGCGGCTCAGGCCCCGGATCCCCATGCAGACACCGCGAAGAGGGCTGAAATTCAAAGCCTGTTCGGGTCGATCACGTCCAGTTTATGGGGGCACAGCCACGCCCCTGTGGATCAGACCATCGGCCAGATCGATGAACTGGAAGGTCAGCTTCGAGAGCAGACCGTCCACCAGCAGGTCGCAACTCCGACCGGCAAGGCGGCCAACCGCGCTCTGGCCTATATCGCTCACGGAGAAAGCCCGGAGCAGGTTTCGCCACTGTTTGGTGAATTGTTTGGCACGATCTACGACATCAGCACGGTGGTGATCCTGTGGTTCGCGGGAGCGAGCGCGATGGCGGGCCTGCTCAATCTGGTGCCGCAGTACCTGCCTCGCTACGGCATGGCTCCGGAGTGGGCCTCGGCGACGCGCCCGCTGGTGATCCTGTTCACGCTGGTCAATCTGGTGGTGACGTGGATCTTCAACGCCGACGTGCTGGCCCAGGGAGCCGCCTATGCCACCGGGGTGCTGGTCCTCATGTCGAGTGCCGCCGTGGCCACCGTGATCGAGGTCTACAACACCCGGGCAGGCTCGTGGCTCCGGCGGATGCACTGGGGTTATGCCATCATCGGCGTGCTGTTCCTGTATACCACCATCGCCGTGATTATCGAGCGCCCCGGCGGGATGAAGATCGCCAGTTGCTTCATCCTGGCGATCATGGTCTCCTCACTCTGGTCGCGGACGATGCGCAGCACCGAGCTGCGGTTCACCGGGTTCCGTTATCAGAATGACGAGTCGCACTTCCTGTGGGACAGTATGCGGCACTTGGAGTTCCCGATCCTCGTGCCACACCGACCCGGCGGTCGCGATCTGGAGGAGAAGGAACAAAGCATCCGCAAGGAACACCACTTCACCGCCGATGACCCCATCGTGTTCATCGAGGTGGAGCGCGGCGATGTCAGCGAGTTCTACCAGTCGCCGGTCCTGGAAGTGATCCAGGAAGGCGGCCGGATCATCCTCCGCTTCGGCAAGGTGGCCTCGATCCCGCACGTGATCGCCGCGGTCGGCCTGGAACTCTCCAAGACCGGTCGCCCGCCGGAGATTCACTTCGGTTGGTCGGATGAAAGCCCCATGGCCGCGAATGTGGGATTCGTGTTGTTCGGGGAAGGCAACGTCCCCTGGATGGTGCGAGAACTGATCCGCAAGGCCCAGTCCGACCCCGCGAAACAACCGCGTGTGGTCGTCGGGTAAATATCGAGAGGGCCCAGTCTCGCTGCTCAAAAATCCATTCCGTCTCTCCCCAGGATGATCCATGAGAGTCGCCGATGCGAACCATCTCAGGCAGTTCCTGATGCAAATCACGCAGGCCGTCGAGCGACCGGTCTTTGTCAAAGTCGGCGCGAATGACGGCGTGACGGGTGATCCCTGCGGCGACTTGTTCCTGAACCACCCGAATTGGACGGGGATCCTGATCGAACCGGTGCCCTACCTCGTGCAGAAGCTCCAGTCGATCTTTGGAGACCGGAGTCGATTCACGATCGAGCCGGTCGCCGTGGGCAGCTCGCCGGGAATTGCCCCGTTCTATTACGTCTCCGAAGAGGCCCAGCGTTTACACCCGGATTTACCGGATTGGTACGATCAATTGGGGTCATTTCATCGACAGCACATCACGAACCATGATGGCCGGCTGGCCCCCTTTGTGCAGGTCATGGACGTGATGGTGGAACCATTGCAAAACATTCTTCTAAGACATCGTCTGCCCCACATCGAATTCCTGCACATCGATACCGAAGGACATGACCTGCATGTACTCCGCAGTGTGAATCTCAACACGCTCGCCCCGCTGGCCGTGTGGGTGGAGCATAAACATCTGTCGCCCGAGGACCGCTCGGAGATGCGTACATTACTCGAAGGCCAGGGTTACGATGTCGGTACAGGCCATGACGACTTCTTCGCCGTCCAGCGAGAGGCGGATCAGAGGCTGCACCGGAACGACTGACCGCATCGGGAGGGATTCCTCGCAGAGTCTGTTACGCCCCAGGCGAGCCGATCAGGCGAGCCGGGCAGCGTCAGCCCCCGGACTCTGACGCTCGGTCGCCGGGTCCGGAGGCTCACGCCATCCGGCTCGCCTGACCGGCTCATCGGGGGCGCAACAGACTCCGCGCTTCCCCCTCAACGTTCCCCCAGCCATCGGCACGCATCCTTGGCAAAATACGTCAGAATCATATCTGCCCCGGCCCGGCGGATGCTCGTCAGAATCTCCAGCGCCACGCGCTGCTCATCAATCCAGCCGTTGGCGGCTGCGGCTTTGACCATCGCGTATTCACCGCTGACGTTGTAGGCGGCGAGGGGGACTTCGGGGTGGGCGTCTTTGACGCGGCGGATGATGTCGAGGTAGCTCAGAGCCGGTTTGACCATCAGCAGGTCGGCCCCTTCGGCGAGGTCGAGGGCCACCTCGCGGAGGGCCTCAGCTCCGTTGGCGGGGTCCATCTGATAGGTGCGGCGATCGCCGAATTTCGGCGTGCTTTCGGCGGCCTCGCGGAAGGGGCCATAGAACCCGCTGGCGTATTTAGCGGCGTAGCTCATGATCGGGATGTGCGAGAACTGAGCTGCGTCGAGGCCACCGCGCAGGGCCTGGATCATGCCATCCATCATCCCGCTGGGAGCGATCATGTCGGCTCCGGCCCGCGCGTGGCTGACCGCTTGCTTCACGAGGTTGGCCAGCGTCGCGTCGTTGTCGACATCGGTGTGGCCACCGCACTCGTGCAGCACTCCGCAGTGCCCGTGATCGGTGAACTCACAGAAACAGAGATCGGTAATGACCAGCAGGTCCGGGGCCGCGTCCTTGAGGCAGCGGATCGCCTGCTGCACGACGCCCGCATCGTCCCACGCGGAACTGCCGATGGCGTCCTTGGTCTCAGGGATGCCAAACAGGATCACCGCCGGGATGCCGAGGCCAGTGATCTCGCGAGCCTCAGCCGCCAGCAGGTCGACCGTGAGTTGGGCATGCCCCGGCATCGAGTTGATCGGGATGCGGGTCTGCTTCCCATGCCGCACAAACAGCGGCAGGATGAAATCATTCGGAGCCAGTTCGGTCTCGCGCACCAGATCACGAAGACGCGGGTGCGAACGGAGACGACGCAGACGGGTCTGTGGGAACATGCGGTGGGACTCAACATGCGGTGGGGGCCGGACGACGTGGGTCGCGACCGGGATTGAGTATGACGTGCGGGGGGCACGCTCCGCTACGCAAAGCCGTCGCGTCGCGGCTCAACGGGGACGATTCGCTCGCGAATCATTTCAGTTTGAAACCGTTCGCAGCCGAAGAATTCTGCGGGGGATTGTTTTCACCGCGAATCATTCGCGCCGCAACGATTCCCCACGCGGGGGGATGTCGAGATGGCAGGGATGCCGACACATCTGGTACGACGGGTGCTGCTGGCCGGAGTGCGGCTACGGCGCTGTTTGGACCAGAGTTACATACAGAGCGAACTGAACGGGCCACGAGTCGACGTTCTGGAAACGATCGCCGCTGCCGGGCCGGAGGGATGCTCGCAGACGGAACTCGCCGCCGAACTGGGGGCTGCGGAGTCGAGCGTGTCGACGATCGTCGAACGCATGCGGCGGGACGGACTGCTGTTACGGATGCGGTCCCGGCAGGACCGGCGATGCAGCGTGCTGTTGCTGACCGAGGTCGGTGAAGAACGGCTGGCGTCCGTCATCGCGGGCCGCGATCAGCATTTGTCCCAGTGGATCGATCAGTTGTCCATCCTCGACCAGCAACAGTTGTGCGAAGGGCTGGATCGGCTGTTGTTGGTACTCGCTGACAATTCCTTGTCGGAGACAACGCTGGAGTCGGATTCCGCGCAGAACTGGGGGAAAGCCGCATGAGCCAGTTCCCTGAAAAGACCGGAATCCGTCGATGTCGCGTGGGCTTGAGAGCGTTTCATGATGGCCTGTGCGCTCCCTCTGTCGAACGGACGCCCACATCCGCACTGCCCGGACCTGGGAGTCCAGGCTACGAAAACGCGACGGCGAGGGCGAAAGCCTACGCGATGGGGATGCTGCTCGCGGTTCTGCTGGTCACGCTGCCCGGCTGCTCGCGCGGGTTCTGGAGGCAGCAAGCCGACCGCGATGCGTACGAGGCCATCGGCGAGCGGATCAGTGACCCGCGCTGGCAGTTGCCTCGGGTGGATGTCGGTCCCGATCCCGACAGCCGGTTCTTCGACCCCTATGACCCCGACATGGCCCCGCTGCCGCCGGACGATCCGGCCGCGCATGACTACATGCACTGCGTCGACGGAATGGGCGGTTACAAGAGCTGGCACAAGCTGGGGGACAGTTTCAGTATCGAGAACCCGCAGTGGCTGGCCCGCTACGGGCTGACCCCCGAGTTGATGAATCCGGAGACCGGCGACTACACGGGGCGGATGCCGACGCTGGAGAATGTGTCGCTCACGGACTGTGTGGAACTCTCGCAAATCCACAGCCGGGAGTTGCAGACGCAGATCGAGACCATGTATCTGGCGGCGCTGGATGTGACGTTCGAACGGTTTCAGTTCAACGTGCGCTACCTGGGAATCGCGGGCAACAAACCCTCGGCGAGCAACACGAATATCGTCGTGCCCGGAGGGGTGGGACAGTCGACCTATAACGGGACTTTCGGAGTCCGCAAGCTGTTGCCAGCGGGCGGTCAGGTGGCCGTGGAAATGGCGAACAGTACGCTCTGGCTGTTTCAGGGGGCGAACCAGACGAACTCGGCCTCGGTGTTATCGTACTCGCTGATTCAGCCGCTGCTCTTGGGAGCGGGGCGCAAGGTGGCGATGGAGAACCTGACGCAGGTGGAACGTACGCTGCTTTACCAGGCTCGTAATCTGTCGCGGTTTCGCCAGATCCTGTTCACGAACATCGTGTCGGATACGCCGGGCAGTTATCTCAATTTGATTCAGCAGATTCAGGTGATCCGCAACCAGCAACAGAACATCGAGCGGATCAAGAACCAAGTGGCGATCCTGCAATCCAATGCTGGCCAGAAGGGATCGGTGGCGCGAGCGGGATTGACCGCGCTCCCCGCGGATGTGGTGATTCCCGAACCGCTGAAAGCCTATTTGGAATATGATGCGGACGATCAACAATTGCTCTGGAGAGGTCGGATCACTCCCGAACAGCAAGCGGCCTTGTTGGCCCTCAGCCCCGATAAGAAGTTCCAGATCGCGGTCCAGGAGTTGATCTGGAGCCTGAGCGTGACCCCCTCCACGCTCGACGTACTCCAACTGCAAGGCACGCTGGCGACTTCCATCAGCACGCTGAGAACTCTGGAGCAGACTTACCAGGCCAGCCTCGATTTCCTCAAACTGAGCCTGGGTTTGCCGCCCGATCTGGTGTTGACAATTGATGACCGCATGCTGGAACCGTTCACGGTCATTGATCCCCAGTTGACGACGATCGAAACGGAAGTCACGAAGTACATCGCGGTGTGGGCCCAGATCGATGAGGACAATCCCACGCCCGAGCAACTGCTGGAAGCGAACACCGCACTGGATCAGCTGGCTCTGCACGTGGAACGGGACGGGTTTTCCATCGTCGATCGGGACGCCCAAAACCTCAAGTCGCGCCTGAACGCCCGGCTGGCCGATCTGGAAACAGAAGAAGAACGTGTGCGCGTCAAGTCGGACATTGATCGCGATCTGGGACTCCTGGAAGGGGCGCGAGGCCGACTCAGCGAGATCAAACAACTGACCAGCGAGATGCCCGACTTGATTCGCTCACCCGAGGCCCAACCCTCGAAAGTCGACCCGAATGCGGCTCCCGATCCCAATCCCAAACCGGAGGCGAACCCCGACCGAGCCGATGAGAAAGTGCCTCTGGACCAGGTGGTCCGCAAGAACCTCCGCAGCCAGATTTTAGAGGCCCACCAGAACCTGTTGCAGATCATCCGCAGCTTGTCCGTGGTGCAGATCGGCTTGCGAGTCGAGCAGATCACGGTTCCCGAATTTCACATGCCGCTGGACGAGGTGATCGAGAATTCCGTCGAGAATCGGGTTGACCTGATGAACCAAAAGGCGATCGTGATGGACGATCGCCGCAAGATGGAAGTGGCGGCGAACCGGATGCGGTCGACGCTGAGCATCAAGGTCGACGGTGACATCCGGGGTTCCGGGGGGAACACCCCGTTCGACTTCCGGGGCGCGAGGAGCCAACTCCGAGCGGGGCTGGGCTTTACAGCTCCTCTGGACCAGATCACGGAGCGGAACAACTACCGGACCACGCTGATTATCTATCAGCGGGGGCGACGCGATTACATGGCCCTGGAGGATTTGGTCAAGCAGGGAGTTCGTAGAAACTGGCGGCTGTTGTCCGTACTGAAGCGTAACCTGGAGACCTCGCGACTCCAGTTGAGGCTGGCGGCGCGCCAGTACGATTCGGCGGTGGATCAGGCCAATGCCCCGGCTCCGATCGTGGCTGGTGCTGGCGGGGGATCGTCGCAGGGCGGTGTGCAGGGGAACCTGCTCATACAAGCCCTGAATTCGATCGTTTCGGCGCAAAATGCCCTGATCCAAAACTGGATCACATATGAGCAGAACCGGCTCGGCATTTATCGCGATATGGGTATGATGGAGATTGGGCCGGACGGGATTTGGAACGATCCCCAGTATCGTGGATCGCAGGATCGGGAGACTCCGGAGGGGTGGCCCGGTCGGCACAACCTGCCAGATGATGGACCCGATGATGGGACAGAACAAATCATTCCCAATCTGGACCAGCCTCCTGGTGTTGGTGGCCTTGAGCCTGTGCGGGGCCGTCTGGGCGGGGAAGCTGCAGCCGACGAAGTGGTTCTCCGGGTGGCCGGGGTCGTCGAAGACTGACAACTCGAACCTCAGTACCAAGGCCGCCGAGTCCAAGTCGTTTCTGATCAGTCTGAAGGTCCAGGGAAATCTCGATAGCCAGAGCAACGCCACCCTCAGCAGCGGCGTCGAGGGTGCCACCACGATCATCAGCATCGTCCCCGAGGGCACGCTGGTCGCCAAAGACCAGGTCGTCTGCGAACTCGATTCCGCGCTGCTCCGTGAAAAGGCCAAACAGCAGGAGATCACCGCGACGCAGGCCGACGCCGCCGAGTCCAAGGCCAGGGAAACCCTTGAAATTACCAAGACTCAGAGCCTGAGTGACATTGCCGCGGCGGAACTCAAACTGACGCTGGCGAAGCTCGACTTAGTCAAGTTTGTCGACGGAGAGTACCCGCAACAGGTGCATGAGTTGGAAGGCAGCGTGGAAATTGCCAAAGAGGAATTGGTCCGCGCCAATGACAACTACGACTTCACCAAGCAACAGGTTAAGAAGGGGTATCGCACGCAAAACGAGATGGAAGCCAACCGGATTGCCGTCAAGCAAGCCAATCTGAAGGTCAAGGGGGCCGAGGAAAAACTCAAGGTCTTGAACGAATTCACCAAAAAACGCACGATCGCCGAATTGGAAGCCAACGCCAAGGAACTCGAACTCGAAAAGGCTCGCGTCAAGCTGAAGTGTACATCCGCCGAGACCCAGGCCTCGAAGGACTACGACGCCCAGAAACTCACAGCAGCCGTCGAGCACGAGAAATTGGATCGACTGAACACGCAGATTACAGCCTGCATCATGAAGGCCCCGATCGCTGGCCAGGTGGTCTATGCCAACATGCAGACTGGCAACATGGGACGCAGCGGGGATACCATCGAAGCGGGATACTCCGTTCGCGAACGCCAGACGATTATCAAGCTGCCCGATGTGTCGCAGATGCAGGTCGAATGCCGCATCCACGAATCACAAATCGGAAACATTCGAGTCAGCCTTCCCGCTCGTATCACCATCGCCGCCATTCCCGACCACGTCTTCAAGGGGATCATTTCCAACGTCTCTTCCGTGCCATTGCCGGGACGCTTTCCCAATATGGACCTGAAGGAGTATGAGACGGAAATCAAGCTGATCGACGAACCCGAGGTCATCAACAAGCTGCGTCCCGGCCTCACCGCGCAAGTCGAGATCCTGGTCGAAAACCGTGAGGACGTGTTGCAGGTTCCGTTGCAGGCGGTCCTGGCCGTGTCCGACAAGCAGATTGCCTATGTCTTAAAGAACCAGACCGTCGAGCGCCGCGACTTGATCGTCGGGCAATCGAACCAGTCCTTCGTCGAGATCAAGTCGGGAATTGAGCCGGGCGAACTGGTGGTCATGAACGCCCGCAGCCAATTCGCAGAACAAATCGCACAGATGGAGACCGAACTGAATGCCCACAAGGCGAAGACCACCACGACGGAGATTATTCCGCCTGCCCCAGTGGGGACCGCATCTGCCAAGGCAGGCGGGCCGGGCGGTGGTCGCCCGGATCGTGACGCGATGTTTACCCAATTGGACAAGAATAGCGACGGCAAGCTGACGGTGGATGAAATGAGTGAGGGGATGAAGGATCGCTTCCCGACGATGGACAAGAACAGCGACGGCTCGGTGTCCAAGGAAGAAGTCCTCAGCGCCCCGCGACCACCGCGCGGCGGCGGTGGAGTCGAAGGCACCGGCGGTCCCCGTCCGAATTAAGACCGGGTCCGTGCGTCGTGCTGCGTCAATACTCAGGTTTGGGGGTTGGCGTCCAGCCTTCAGTCTGTCCGAGGCAGGCTAAAGCCTGAACTCCAACGCCAAGACCTGAAGCGGCTCTCGTCGAGACGCTACCGCGTCTTCCCGTTCTCGACCTGGATCGCCGACGATAAATCGCCGAGGTGGACGATCGCTTCGCCGGGAGTGGTCGCGGGGAGGGTCGTCATGCCCAGGACCACGGCATCCATCGTCGAGGTCAGGATCAGCTCCTCGCGCCCCAGCAGATTCGCGATCGTCACCAGCTTCTGCCCGATGCCGACGGTGTCGCCGGGGGAGACGTGGAACTCCAGGAACCCGCCGCGTTCGGCCCGCACCCAGCGGGACTTGGTAATGATGGTCTGCACACCGTGCCGGGAGGTCTCGCCGTCGATCATGCCGAGGTGGATCAGGGCGTTGCGGATGCCGCGCTCAAATACCCGCACCACATGGAACTGCACCTTCCAGGTTTCCCCGCCCTCAATGATGACCGTCGGGCAACCCGTCTGGCACGCCTCGCGCCGCAACGCCCCGCGCGGGCCGCGCCCCTTCGAGATGTACCGCGTCCCAATCGCGAGGGCCAGCTGCTCCACCTCGGGGCGCGAGATGTCCGCGCACACGACCGGGAAGTTCGTCCGCCGAATGGCTGCGGTGTGCAGGTCGATCCCGTAGTCGCAGCGGTGGACGATCTCATCGAAAATACGGCTTGCCAGACGTCGGGCGAGGCTTCCGGCCTTCGAACCGGGAAAGCAGCGGTTGAGGTCGCGTCGGTCGGGCAGATACCGCGAATGCCGGTCAAATCCGAGGACATTCACGACGGGAATCAGAATCAACGATCCGGCTCGCAGATTCAGTTGCGGATCGCGGATCAGGTTTCGAATCGCTCCGGTTCCGTTCAGTTCGTTGCCATGCACAGCTGCGGTGACGAAGACGGTGGGTCCGGGTTCGAGACCTCGACGGACATGCAGAGGGATGGAGAACGACATCCCGCTGTAGCTCTCGCCCATTTTGAGATCGATGTCCCGCGATTGGCCGGGAGCGATGGTTTCGTGGTCCCAGAGATCGATCGGCCGCTTGGGCCGGGGCGTCATCACGGGTGCTGCTCCGAGGAGGGATTCTGGGGACGGGTGGCGGGCGCATCGCGTCGCTTGGCGTGCCGACGGACCACCGAGCGGTCGCCGATGAGTTCGCGCATCGCATCGAGCTTTCCAAAGCAGAGCAGCGCGTCCCCCACCTGGAGTACGCGGGTCGCGAGCGGGTTGGAAATCTGATGATTGCCGCGACGGAGAGTCAGGACGTTGATGTCCATCTCGCGCAGCTTGGAATCGGCAATCGACTTGCCGATATAGGGCGAGCCCTCGCGGATGATGAGGTCGGCGACCCCGTACCCCTTGCTCAGAGTGAGGCGCTGGCGGATATCGACATCGGGGAAGCGGACGTTGTTGGCGATGAAATCGATGATCGCTCCGGCGATGTCGACGCCGGTGGCGGTCTCGATGCCTTCGAGGCCGGGAGAGGAGTTGACCTCCATCACCAGCGGGCCATCGCGGCCCTCGAGCATGTCGACCCCGGCGATGCGGAGGCCCATGATCTGTGCGGCGCGGATGGCCGTCTCCGTGTATTTGGCGTCGAGCTGGATGTCTTCCGTGGTGCCGCCGCGGTGGACGTTGCTGCGGAACTCGCTCCCCGAAGCCGTCCGTCGCATGGCTGCGATGACGCGGTCGCCGACGACGAAGGCGCGGATGTCGCGGCCCCGGCTCTCTTCGACAAACTTTTGAATCAAGACGTTCTGCCGGACCCACTGCAACGCCTCGATGATCGCCAGGGCGGTCTCGCGATGTTCGGCCAGGATCACCCCGATCCCCTGTGTCCCCTCGATCAATTTGATGACGACCGGCACACCGCCGACGCGCTCGATCGCGGCCAAGGCATCGGCCCGATCACGGACGAAGGTCGTCTGCGGGATGCCGATCTCGTGCTCGCTGCGACTGAGAATCTGCAGCGACCGCAGCTTGTCGCGGGCGTTCTGAATCCCATTGGCCGAGTTGGCACAGTAGACCCCCATCTGTTCCAGTTGGCGCACGACGGCGATGCCATAGAACGAGATGCTGGTCCCGATCCGAGGCAGGGCGGCGTCGAAGCTTTCGAGTGGATTGCCCGCATAGTACAGGTCGGGCGACCCCTGTTGCAGGTCGATCGTCAGTCGGAGTGTGTCGATCACCTTGACATCGTGCCCCCGCTGCTGGGCGGCTCCGACCAGTCGGGTGGTGCTGTAGTTAGATTCTTCGCAGGAGAGGATCGCGAGCTTCATGATGGCGAAAAGAACTCCGGAGGTGAGCGGAACCGAATTCTAGTCAGCCGGGACCAGTCACTGACAGGCCGAACTCCCTCGGTGAGTCAGAAACCGCTCTCCTCTGGCGATTCTCAGGAATCACCTGTGTGAGCCTTTACCTACGTGATCTCCACGCCAGCAGCATCTCGACGAATAACAGGGCGATCACGCCCCAGATCAGAGGCCGCGCATAAGTCGTTTGGCCAGTGGTTTGCGAATTCGTCTCGCGCGTGATCGTCCGCACATCCGTTACCCATTCGAAGGCAGTCCCGGCCAGTAGACCGTGCCGGAGCGACTCCGGGGTCAGGCTGCGCGGGTCGCTT
>JAYTFV010000233.1:0-13329 GCA_043734065.1 Planctomycetota bacterium | reverse complement strand
CATGAACTGGTAGAACGCATCCAGGATGATCAGCTTGAACTTCCCGGGCTTGAGCTGGTCGAAGTAATCGTTCAGCCCGTAGATGTCGGACTGGTTCGCGTAACAACAGGCGGGGAGTACGCCCCGTGATCGTGAAACACGGCGAATTTATTTCGTGGAACCTTCCACGAATTGACCCGTTTTCATCCCTTTTATGACACAAAATGAGACTCATTGAGACTTGACGAGACACGCACAAAAGACGATAAAACCCTAGGAAATTTGCGTTTTCACTGAATGACTGACGGTTCCCGGTCATCTTCACTCCGATGGGCTGAATTCCCTTCGGGAAAATGACCGCCGTTCGATGGATTCGCGTCTGCTCCAAGGGTGTGACAGGACTCGATTGACGAGTGGTGTCGAGACGAATGGTGGCACCCCCTGGGCTTTGTGTTGCCCTTCTCTCGCCGATACCATGCGGCCACACACCACTCACCGAGATTTCCCATGCCCGACATCATTCGCATCGCCGTTCACGGAGCCGCTGGCCGCATGGGGCAGCGGGTGATTGCCCTCGCTTCGGCGGACCCGGTGTTGAAGGTCGTGGCGGCGATCGATTCGCCCCACGGCCAGTCGCTGGGCATGGACGCGGGCGAGGTGGCCGGAGTCGGTACGCTCGGCGTGAAGATTGCCTCTCAGCTCACCGAGGCGGTCGATGCGGTCATCGACTTCTCGGTCCCGGAAGCCTGCCTCCACATTGCGGAGCTGTGCGGGCAGCGGCGGATTCCCCTGGTGGTGGCGACGACCGGGCTGAATGAGTCTCAAAAGGCCGCTGTGATGGCCACCGCTCAAGAGACAGCGGTGTGCTACTCGCCGAGCATGAGTCTGGCGGTGAATGTGGCGATGAAGCTGGTGCGCGAGGCGAGCCGGGCCTTGAAGGATCTCTCGTCGGGGGTCGATGTCGAGATCGTCGAGCGGCACCACCGGTTCAAGGAAGACGCCCCCAGCGGCACCGCCCTCAAGTTCGGCCAGATCGTCGCCGAAGAGATGGGCCAACCGAATCACGTCCACGGCCGCCACGGCCAGACCGGCAAACGTCCGCACAACGAAATTGGCTATCACGCCATCCGCACCGGCGACAACGTCGGCGAACACACGATCATCTTCGGCATGCTGGGCGAGACTCTGGAGGTCTACGTCCGCGGGCATACCCGCGACAGCTATGTCTATGGGGCGCTGGCCGCAGCCAAGTTTGTGGCGACCCAGGCGGCGGGGTTGTATTCGATGAATGACGTGTTGGGGTTGTGATGTGAGTTAGTCCAGGTAAGGTCATACGTTTAGTGTCGCGAGATGCAACGTCTCTCTGAAATCACGAGCTTGTTGCCGTCTGACGTGACTTCCGGATAAACTTAACTCGAAACCGTTGCTTCGGTGCAAGTCGTGATCAATCGTCAGGCAAACCAAGCGAGGTTGTGACTGTCATCCGCAAGAACTCAGAGTCATCCATGTCTGACGCACCACTGGCACTCAAAGCGAATCCGTGGAAAGTAGTCGACCTCGCTGAATTGAAGCAGGCCGGTCGGCTTCATCTTCCAGATCTGCAGCGAGGATTTGTGTGGTCGGCTGATCGAGTTCGATCACTTCACGACTCGCTCTATCGGCGTTATCCGGTCGGTGCCATTCTGCTTTGGAAACCCACTTGGGAAGGAGAGGCACCGTTTTCCACTCGGGCTTGGGAAGTGTTCCCACCACACCCGACAACCAGTCAGGGCGTGAGGGAGTCAAAGTCAGAGATTCTTCCAGGATCGCTGTTTGTGCTGGATGGTCAGCAACGACTCACATCGCTGTTTCGAGTGATCTTTCGTAGTCGCATTCGAAATCGGACAACACCCGACCCCGATCTGTTGGTGTCCCTGTCATCCGAGTCCGAGTGGATGGACGATCCCTTCCACCTGCGATCCAAGAGCTTGAACCGCAAGATGCGAGATGGACTCTTGATTCCGGCTGAGGTCTTGTTCGCAAAATTGTCCGGTGGTAACGAGAGCCAATCCGTTCAAAAAGCAATCGGTGAATGGGTGACGCCAACCGACGATCTGTTCTTCCGAGCGCTCGATCGCGCCAATGCGATTCGAACTGCGATTCTACAGGCCGAAATCATTGCCTACGAAATCGACGCGACCGCAGAGGACGACAATGTCATCGAAATCTTTGCCCGCCTGAATCAACAAGGAGTGCGTCTCCGCCCCTCCGATCTCGCTGCGGCGCGTCTCACAGGTCAAATGGCAGACTTCAGACAACGTGCATCCGCAGTACTCAACGGCAATGACCTCTCCGGATTTGCCGTGCCTGAGGGTAAAGAGGAAGGGGCGCGGCGTGGTGGATTTGTGGATACCGATTTATTGATTCGGGGGGCTCTGTTTCAAGGTGTCGGGCTCATTCGCTATCGCGATGTGGAAAAGTCCAAGCCCGAAGAGCGATACGCTAAAATTGAACCTCACTGGGATAACGTGGCCCAGGCGTTTGGCAAAGTTGCCGCGTACTTGCGTACAGCGGGCATTCCATCCGCCACTTGGCTCCCTTTTCGCCATCTGATGCTGCCTCTGGCCACGGCCGTTGCCAAGGGGATCACTCTCGATCCTCGCTGGATTGGTTGGATGGTTCTCGCCAGTATCTGGCGTCACTATGCAGGGACCGTGGAGTCGAAACTCCAGAAAGATTGCCAACTGGCAGCGGAGGGGAATGTCCAAGCCATGTTGGATCACGTGAAGGCTCAAGCCAAACGCGCCGATTCGGTAGTCCCGGTGATTGAGGATTTCACGCAGAGCGTGGTCAATGAAGATGGAGTCCTGCTGGCGATGCTGGTCCTTTTCCAACAATCGCAGGCGAAGTCATTTGTTGCCGGAAAGCTGATCAATTCGGCTCAAGAACCCCTGGAGCAACATCATATTTTCCCACGCGCGATGTTGGACGCTATTCCGGACAAGAGCAATGACTGCTTTCCAGATCGGCTAGGTAATTACACGCTTATCACTCGCATGGACAACGAGAGTCTCGGAGACACTGCGCCGTGCGATTATCTCCCAACCTTGTCCGCCGAAACACTCGCTGCACATATGATCCCCAACGACGCTTCTTTGTGGCAAGCTGATCGTTATGTGCAATTTTGCGAGGAACGTGAAAGGTTGATTGGAAACGCTGTCATCCAGTTGATTCACGAACTCCTGACACATGCAGCGACTGACTCCAACTCGCGATCAACTAAAGGCAATGGCCGTCGTCGCAACGGAAACGGAAAATCTCATGAGTAGCGATGAGAAGTCTGGTGCCCCTGATACGGCGGTGAATCACGGCCACAGCCTCACCCGGTGCAACACCCCGGTTGGCAACTGGCCTGCATCTGGGCGGTTTGCTGGACGGCCTTGACGATCTTGTCGTACCCGGTGCAGCGGCAGAGGTTGCCCGCGAGGTAGAACCGGATTTCTGCTTCGGTCGGGTTGGGGTTGTCTTTCAGCAGAGCCTGGGTCTGCATGATGAAACCGGGCGTGCAGATGCCGCATTGCAGAGCGGCGTTTTCGAGGAAGGCGTTCTGCACGGGGGCCAGTTTGTCGGGTTGAGCCACGCCTTCGATCGTCTCGACCTGCGAGCCTTCGCACTCCACGGCCAGCACGAGGCAACTCACCACCGGGCGACCATCGAGGATCACGGTGCAGGCTCCGCAGTTGCCGTTGCTGCAGCCTTCCTTGGTGCCGGTCATGTCGAGGGTGTCACGCAGCACGCCCAGCAGCGTCTGCCGAGGCTCGCACAGGAACTGCTCTTCGTGCCCATTGATGGTGCAGGTGACGATGCGTTTGCGGGACATGGGGGCATCCTTGGGATGGCTGATGGCTTTGGGGTTGTGTTGTAGCACGGACGCCTACGTCCGTGCCTGCTGTCGTTCTACTCAGGAGCGAACGGACGTGGGCGTCCGTTCTACGGCAATCAGCAACACGGAATGCGGACGTGCGGTTGGTACTGGCTCTCGCCGCGGGCACGGGCCACGGCCTCACGGAGGGAGCGTTCGACCAGCACGCCGGTCACGTGGCGGCGGAACTCGACGGTGCCTCGCATGTCGTCGATCGGACGGGTCGCAGCGCGAGCCGCCTCACCGGCGGCCTTGTAGCTGGCGTCATTGGCGGGCTGGCCGATCAGAGTCTTCGCGGCATCAACGGCCAGGATCGGCGTCGGGCCCACGGCTCCCAGACCGATGCGAGCGGCTGTGATGGTCTGTCCACTGGCGTCGAGAGTGACGCTGACGCCGACGCCCACGACCGCGATGTCCATCTCGTTGCGAGGGATGAACCGCCGGTAGTTCGAGCCGCTCTTCGGAGCCGGGGCCGGGCAACTGATCTCGACGAGGATCTCGCCCGGGAGCAGGACGTTCTTCCCCGGACCGGTGAAGAACTGCTCGAGTGGCACCGCGCGGTTTCCCTTCGGCCCGGCGATGTGACAGGTCGCCCTCAGAGCCAGCAAAGCCGGAGCCGAATCCGCAGCCGGGCCGCTGGTACACAGGTTGCCGCCGACCGTGGCCCGGTTCTGAATCTGCACGCCGCCGATGATCGACACCGCATCGGCGAGGGCTGTGTAGTGCTGGCGGACCTCCGCCGAGGCTTGAATCTGGTAGCAGGGGGCTGCCGCCCCGAGATGCAGCCCCGTCGCATCCATGACTAACCGCAACAACTCCGGAATCTGCTTGAGGTCGACCACCAGGGCCGGACGAAACCGCCCGGTGCGCATGTGGTCGATGAGGTCGGTGCCCCCCGCGAGTGGTCGGCTCTCGCGACTGGCGAGCAGCGAGATTGCCTCAGCCAGCGTGCGGGGGCTTTCGAAATCGAAGTCGTGCATGGTGCGAGATTCCCCAGAAGCGGTGATCGACGGTGGGCGATGGTCGAATTCCCCGAGCGTGATTGGATCGCTTGACGGGGCTATCGTCAATCGAGACGGGGGAAAGCGAGAGTTCTTGACGTACGCCGCTTTCGATCACCTACCGTTTAGCTGCGACGCGAAGTCTTCGAAGCGGAGCGTTCTTCCTCGTCCAGCAACCCGACGCGTGAGCGAGGGCGGACGCTCTATCACGTTTTGCGGGAGTTCGATCCCCGCATACTGCTCTGGCCTTAAAGCCAACTCAGTGGTCCGACGCTTCGCTGCGCTCGGGCCCTCGCTCACGCTTCGGGTTACGGGTGGCGTGGTCATTCGTGCGGGGGCTGCCTAAAATCGGCGGTTGAGGCACTGACACCACTCACCCAGGACTCCCTGATGTTTGTTCTCGATCTTCTTGCGCGCTGGACTCATGTCGGGGCCGCAATCGTGTTGATGGGCGGAGCGATCTTCACCCGCTTCGTACTCATGCCCGCAGCTGCGGAGTTGCCAGAGGAGCAGCATCTGGCGCTGAAGGAACGGCTGCGAGTGCGGTGGAGCAAGTTCGTCATGTGGGGCATCCTGGCGCTGCTGGTGAGCGGGTTCTACAACTACATCCGGGGTATGCCAACGCACAAGGGGCAACCGCTGTACCACGCCTTGGTCGGCACGAAGATGCTGCTCGGGTTCGGGGCATTCTTCCTGGCGTCGGTGTTGTCGGGTCGGTCGGCGAAGTTCGCTCCGCTCCGGGCGGATGCCAAGAAGTGGCTGGTGATTCTGATTGCGATCACGGCGATCGTGTCGGGGATCGGGGGATTCCTGAAGGTCGGGGTGCCCGCTAATCCGGTGTCTGCTCAGTCGAAGTGAACTGGTGGCAGGGAATGTGGCACGACGCTCCGCGTCGTGACTCACGACGCGGAGCGTCGTGCTACAATCGGAGAGAACCTTCACAATGCCGACTTTCATTGCCCGCCGTCAGGTCAATTTCTCCGAAACCGATATGGCGGGGATTGTTCACTTCGCGAACTTCTATCGCTGGATGGAGGAGGCGGAGCACGACTACTTCCGCTCGGTCGGGCTGCGGATCATGGAGAAGCAGCCGGATGGGACGTACATCGGCTGGCCGCGAGTCTCGGCGTCGTGTCACTTCGATGCTCCGGCTCGATATGAAGACGAGGTCGAGATTCGGATTGATGTCGAGCGGATTGGGTTTAAGTCACTGACGTTCGGGGTGGAGTTCTGGCGGGGTGAGATGCGGCTGGCGCATGGGCGACTGAAGACGGCATGCTGCATCTGCCGCTCCGATGGGACGTTGACAGCGATCGAGATTCCGGTGGACTACCGGTCGCAGTTTGTGGAAGCGCCGAAAGGGTAGGCTTTGCATGATCTGTTAATCTCGTCCGGTACTTCCCGGCACCCCACGTTCTGGCGATCGTCGCTACTTTCCGCCGCGCTGGCGGGCCATGAATTTGGCCTGCTCTTTCTCGACATCGGCGAGCGGGCCGAAGGCGGCTTCGAAGTCGGCGACGCGCTGGTCGGGGGTATCCCACTTCACCGGGGGCTTAGTATCCAGCATTTGGAGGTAGTTGTTGTACTTCTCTTTCTGTGTGCGAAGGAGGAAGAAGTGCAAGGCCCAGGCCTCGGCATAGGCGTCGAGCGCCAGTTGGGGATCGCGAAAGCGATCGTCGGTGGCGAGGAGGGAGCGGATCTCTGGCGGTCGCTGTTTGGCTAATGACCGGTAGCGATCGAGGCGGACGGGGTTGATCTGGCCGATCGTGCGCCAGCCTGAGCGGGCTTCGAGATCGGGGGTCTCAAAGTACATCGCCAGCCCCTCGGAGAACCAGACCGGGTTGTCGGCGTATCGCGTTTGCAGGCCGATGTTGAACGAGAGTTGGTGGACCGCCTCATGGATCACGGTGGCGATGTTGCCGGGGTTGCGGAGGGCTTGTGTCTGGATGTCGGCAGCGGTGCGGTTCTGCTCTGCCCCGCTGGAGGACTGGTCGAACAGCACCATGCGGTTGGTGCGGGCGGAGTAGTAGCCTTGGGCGGCTCCGACCAATCCTCCGGCGTCGGTGACCTGGAAGGCTTGGTACTCCTTCTGGGTCGCGAAAGCGATCGCCACGAGCGGGCGTTCGGGGGCCTCCAATCCAGGCAGGCGGTCCTTCCAGAACTTCTGGAACCCGATGTGGAGTCGTTCAAAGAGTTGCCCGCACCATTCCCCGTAACCATGCCCGGCGTTCGTGCAGATGAGGTAATGCGGGGTGCGGACGACCTCGAAGCCATCGCCGAATTCGGCCTGGAGGGAGATCGTCAGCTCGTCGACGGTCATTGCCGTAAAGGGGGCTTCGAGAGTCTCGATCACGGGGGTCTGGCTGGCGGTGATCGGCCAGAGCAGGCCTTGCCGATCTTCGAGGAGCAGACCACCGTCTTGAGCCTGAATGCGGATGCGGCCTGCGACGGTCTTTTCGATGACGGGCGGTGTCGTCGCAGGCGGTTCGATGACGCCCAGAGCGCGATAGCGGACGCGAACCTGGGGGGCGTCGGCGGCGAACAGCGATGCGGAAAGGAATACTCCGGCCAACACCCCGATGAAGGAGATGGCACGGCGAGATGCCCCTGACATCGAATGGCAGATCAAGCTGGCTTGCCCCATGGTCATGCTCCGCACAGTTCAAACCGTGTTGCCCGCCTGTGACCGACATTGCGGCTCGACGTTCCGCATCGAGAGTCACGACACGGAGCGTCGTGCCACAATCGTACCCAGAGCCACGAGGATCGGATCCGCGTGGCTCTGGGGATTGCTTCGTCCATGAGACCGGAATTTACTTCTTCTTCTCCGGTGTTGTCTTCTTATCGGGGGTGGTCTTGGGAACGTACTCGTGGTTCCGCTTGCGGACCACGACAGCCGACTTGATCTCGTCGTCCATTTCCAAAGCCCGGATGACATCCAAGCCCTTGATCGCCCGTCCGAAGACGGTGTGTGTGGCCCCAGGCAGTTTGTCGGGGGTCGGGTTCAGATGGTTGGTCGGCAGATGCGTGAGGAAGAACTGCGATCCGCCAGAGTCCTTACCCGCATGGGCCATGCTGAGCGAGCCCGCGAAATGTCGCCGGGCGTTGTCCTGGTAGCATTCGCAGGCGATGGTGTATCCCGGTCCGCCCTGCCCCGCCAGTTCCGGCTTGTCGCGGCTGTTGGGGTCGCCCCCCTGAGCCATGAAGCCGGGGATGATGCGATGGAACTTGGTGCCATCGTAGTATTTCTTCTCGACCAGACTGATGAAGTTGGCCACCGCGTTCGGGGCCTCGTTCTCCAGCATCAGGATCTCGATGTCGCCCTTCGAGGTGCTGAGATTGACGATCGGCAGTTGCTCATCGCCGGTGGCGGCATCTTCCTTGGCCCGGATGGCCTGTTCGGTCTTCCAATACTCGACGTATTGTTCGGCGTCGGTGAGACACTTCCCGCCGATTGGAATCAGAAGCCCGTCGGCTTCCGCCATCTTGAGAACTTTGATGGCCCCGTCGAAGTCGTGGTCAGCGTACCTGCCGAATCCGTTGTAATTGAGAGCCAACTGGGCCTTCGGTTCGATCTTGAGGACACCGTCGGAGACTTTGACCAGTTCGGCGTACTGGTTCTTTTCGACCAGCGTCTCCAACAGGAACTGGGCAGCGACCGTATCTTCAGGTTTCAGCTTGTAGGCTTGGGGGGCCAGTTCCTTCAAGCGGGGGAGGGTTTTGGTCTGGAAGGTCAAAATGAGCCCCGTGGCTTCATTGTTGAGCTTCGTTTTTTCGGCGGCGGTGGCCTTGGAGAAGCGGACTTTCAGGGCGGCCATCGTCTCTTTGAAGGTTTCCATGTCCTTCACGAGACCGGCCCATTCGGTGGCCACATCGGCTGCGGCAGGTGCCGCAGCGGGCGCGGCATCCTCGGCCGAGAGCGAACAAACCGACCCCGCGACACCCCATGCCAAGCTGGCGATCAAGCAAAAGCGAACCAACATTCCCCACTCCTCTCGGGATCCACCGCCCGTGCGGACACACACCCCCTGCCGGGATCGCGAGACATCTCAGCGGTCCGGCGGGTCTGCGGTAGTCTACTGCATGCGGGGCTGGGACGGAACTGGAACGCGGGGGAGGTCCAGGACGACCGCACTTTTTGAAGTGGGGCCACTCTTCTCAGACTGAAAACTGACGACTGACGACTAAAAACCAACGCACTATGAAACCGTGCGTTACCGCGGGGGATGTCTCAGCAGTTCCCCGGCCTGTCCTTGTGCGAGGACGATCCCATGAGCCAAAATAGCTGCCAGCGATTCGGCGATCCGAATCGTCCCGCCTGATTCTTCTGACGGGACTTCGACTCGGATGAGGTGGCTCAGTCCGCAGGATCCAAGTCCCCGTGTCGCCTCCTGCCGTGATGAGCGCTCTCCATGATCTCCAGCTTCCTGAACTGGTTTGATGACCGGACCGGATATCGTGCGCTCCTGCACGAGGCACTCTCTGAACACATCCCCGGCGGGGCGCGGTGGCGATATGTCTGGGGCAGCACGCTGACCTTCACCTTTGTGATGCAGGTCATCACTGGCCTCATGCTGTGGATGGGTTACAGCGCCAGTACGAAGACAGCCTGGGAGAGCGTGTACTACATTCAGCACGAGATGACGCTCGGCTGGCTGGTGCGCGGCATCCATCACTTTGCCGCGCAGGCGATGGTGATTCTGCTGGTGATTCACCTGGTGCAGGTCGTCATCGACGGAGCCTACAAGGCCCCGCGCGAGGTGAACTTCTGGCTCGGGCTGGTGCTGATGCAGATCGTGATGGGATTGGGCCTGACCGGGTATCTGCTGCCGTGGGACCAGAAGGGGTACTACGCCACGCAGGTCGCCACCGAGATCATGGGGTCCACTCCGGTGGTTGGCCCGTCGATTCAGAAGCTGGCGCAGGGCGGCACTGAATACGGCCATCACACGTTGACGCGGTTCTTCGCGATGCATGCGGGGGTGCTGCCGACCTTGCTGGTGGTGTTGCTTGGGCTGCACATTTACACCTTCCGGCGGCACGGGATCACGGTGCCCGATCCGCAGCGGAAACCCGACACCGAGTTCTGGCCGGATCAGGTGCTGCTGGACGGCATCGCCTGTCTGGCGGTTCTGGCAGCCGTGATGACGCTGACGCTGTGGCATCACGGAGCGGAACTCAGTGCCCCCGCCAACCCGGCTGAGGCGTACAACGCCGCCCGTCCCGAGTGGTACTACCTGTTTCTGTTTCGGTTCCTCAAGTTCGAGTGGGTCTCTCAGCTCGGCGAGATGACGCACTTGGGAGAGGCGTTCGGGGCCATCGTGATTCCCAGCGTGCTGATGACGATCCTGGCTGCGATGCCGATCATCGGTCGCAAGCGGGCCGGTCATCTGTTCAACGTCACCTTCCTGTTCGTCGTGATGCTGGGAGCTGGCAGCCTCACCGGGTACGCCCTCTACGAAGACTGGTATCAGGACGACGCCGACAGCCGCGACTTCCGCGCTGCCGTGCATCAGGCACACGTCGACGGAGCCCGCACCGTCGAGCTGGCCCAGTCGCCGACCGGCATCCCCGCCGATGGAGCGATCACGCTGCTGCGGAACGATCCACTCACGCAAGGGTCGCACCTGTTCCAGACTTACTGCCTGGAATGCCACCAGTCGCCGGGTATCGACTTCCCTCTCCCCGCCAAGAAAAAGGGACAGCCTTCCCCCGGCCAGAAGCCTCCGCAAGGCCCGCAGCTCGCCGACCTCCTGCACCGCGAGAACATCAACTTCGGTAGCCGCGACTGGATCAAGTCTGTCCTGACCGACTTCGAGGGACACTTCGGGGCGCTCAAGAACATCACCGTTTCGAATGGTGCATCCGAGGTCCGAGCCCAGGGAGCCGCTGCGATCCTGAGCGGTCCGATGAAGGACTGGTCCGCCACGAACGGCCCGCTGCTGAAGGACCCAGCCAATGCGGCTGACTACGAGGGGCTGGTCGAATTCCTGTACGCCCAGGGCGACCGCGAGGATGCCCTGCCCGACAGCGATCCGAAAGTCCGCTGGGGCCGTGAGGTCTTCGCCACCGGCCATCTGACCAAGGGCGAGTTCGACTCGGCCTGCAGCGCCTGTCACGCGATGCACGTGAAGGGCGAAACCGACCCGCTGTCGACCGACCTGTACCCGATCCTGACCGGGTACGCCGGGCAGGACTGGCTGAAGCAGTTCATCGCCAACCCCCAGGCCCACTACGCCGGCGACTCCGGGAACAACGTCATGCCGGGCTTCCAGGACCAACTGACCGAGAAGGAACTCGACCTGCTGGTGCGGTACCTGACGGGGGATTACTACCGGAGCGGGACGGGGCATGGGGCCAAGTGACTCGTGAGCAGTCGGGCTGGCCCGATGTGCCCTCAATGTTGCGAATGCAGAGGGATTGAAGCCTCAACGCCAGCTGCACCCCGAATTTGCAGACCACGAACACAGGTGCCACATGGGATTACCTCTACGAATCACCGTTCTCACGCCCGCCGAATACCTCGGAATCGAGCGAACCGCCACCTACCGCAGCGAGTATTTTCGGGGCGAGATGTTTGCCATGGCGGGCGGATCGCCCACACACAGTCGCATCAAGACGAACGTCCTCGGCGAACTTCGCAACCGCCTCAGGGGGAATCCCTGTGCCCCGTATGACAGCGACCTGCGAATCAAATGTCCGACGGGCCTCTACACTTATCCTGATGCGAGCGTGATCTGCTCCGAACTGGAATATGACGACGAGCAGAAAGATACGGTCCTCAACCCCACGCTGCTGATCGAGGTGCTCTCTAAAAGCACCGAAGCCTATGACCGCGGCAAAAAGTTCGATCACTATCGCACGATCCTCTCCCTCCGCGAATACGTGTTGGTCTCTCAGGAGGAACCGATGATTCAACAGTTCCTGCGTAACGACGACGACACATGGACGCTGACGGCGGTGGCACACCTGAACCAGTCCATCAGGCTTCGCTCTCTGGGGATTGAAGTGCCGATGATGGAAATTTACGAGCGAGTCAATTTCACCCCCGATGTCACAGAATCCATCGCTCCCGCAGAACCAAGGCCATAACGCCAGCAGAGACAAGTGGCTCTGTCGGTCGCGGTGAGTCGGCAGCATGGGGGGACAACCCAGGTGTCAGGAACGAATGGCACCTTGATTCTCCTCCCCGTTGTTCTCCTCTGGGCAACTCTTCTCTGTCTGAAAACGGATGACTGAAGTCTGAAAACCAACGCACTGTGAAACAGTGCGTTGCCGTGGGTGCGGGCGGCTCTCCCTTGCAACGCATTGCGAATGCGGGATGATTCGCTCGCATTCGTCGTCGGGGGGGCGGACTCGTGGGGAGTCCTCAACGCGCGGGCGAGGATGCCGCGAGGCCGCTGAATGAGTCTGCACCAGTCTGAGTATCTCGAAGTCCGACGCATCCCCGGCAAGGGGCGCGGGATCTTTGCCCGCATCCTGATCCCCAAAGGCACGATCTTCGAGACGGTGCCGCTGCTGATCTGCAAGCAGGACGACATCATCGGCTCCACGCTGATGGACTACGTCTACGCCTGGACCGAGACCACCGTCGCGCTGGCCCTCGGTTACGGGTCGCTCTACAACCACAGCTTCAAGCCCAACGCCCGCTACGACGACCTCGCCCAGTCGCGCAAGGAGTACACCGCCCTCCGCGACATTCAGCCGGGGGAAGAGGTGACGATCAATTACAACGGCGATCCGAAGAGCAAGAAGAAAGTGGGATTTGACGTGCAGGAGTGAGTGAGTCGGGAGTCGGGTGACAGAGGACCAGCGAGCCGGAAGGCGTCAGCCTCCGGACCTTGCCGCTCGCCGACCAGTCCGGGGGCTGACGCCGCCCGGCTCGCCTGATCGGCGAGCGGGAGAGAGCCACAGACTCACACCTGCCTCTCATGCCCCATCCCTCCATGTCCGTCCGTGTCCCCCTATCATGGGTCAGAACACGAAATCCCTGGCACGGCCCCACTGCCACAGAGGGAGATCTTCCGGAAGAAATGACTCCTCAGAATTTGCGCAGAATGAGAGGATTATTGACGCGAGTCGTACGGAAAAGACAGGTAACGCAGCGTCATTCAAAAGACTCGCTGAGGGGCGGAAGTGTCTCTCACGGGCGATGTGACTTCCGGAAAGTCGCCTCCGTCCAAGTGACTTCCAGTCTGTTCGTTTCCGTGTATTCCGTGTGTTCCGTGGTTCCACATCTGCCTCGGATGCTGCTGAAAACGCTGGGAATCCGTGGTCTTGGCACACCTTGGAAGCCCTGCCCTGCGAGGTGGAAGAGCGGCTCGAATCCCGGTGGATTCTCCGTAGAATGGCGCATACGCATCAAGTTAGCCCGTAAACGTGAGCCGCATTGGGGTTGCGAGGAGCTCGGGGTGGCTGGGGTCTTTTTTGCGTTTGTGGATGCGGGCC
>JAYTFV010000232.1:0-12445 GCA_043734065.1 Planctomycetota bacterium | reverse complement strand
CGAGGCCATCGCCGTGCTGGAACAAGTCACCGACCCCAGCCTCGTGAACGGAGCCAAGGGGTATATCGCGACGATCCGGAAGGAACACCCCGGCCCGGCTGCGCCGTAAAGGCCAAATCCACCAGCGATCGCTGGAGGAGCGAGGCAGCGTCTCGCTTCAAAGCACTACCGCGTGAAGCCGACGTAGAAGCTGAACATGCGGCGGGTGTCGTAGCTCTGGTCGTGGAGCGGAAAGGCAAAGTCGAAGGCGATCGGTGCGGGCCCCATGGCCGGGATCACCAGGCGGAAACCAAAACCGACGCTGACGCGGAAGTCTTGAAACCCGACATTCTGCTGCACGGTTCCGAAATCGGTGAAGGCCACCGCGCGGATCTGATCGTTCGCGGTCAAGGGCAGCATGTACTCGGCAGTCCCCAGGGCCATGAAGTTACCCCCCACGCTGACTCCATTCTGGACCGGCGACACGCCGCGGAACGCAAAGCCACGGAACGACGAATAGCCCCCCGCGAAGTACCGCTCGAAGATCGGCGTGTCGTGGCCGGTATAGGCCATCTGGCCATACAGCTGCACGATGTGCTTGCCAAACCCGTCGGCACGCTCACGCAAGGTGAAGTATTGGGACGCACTGGCTTCGGCGCGCGAGTAGTTGTACTGCCCGAAGGCTTGTTCGAAACTGGTTTCGAAGAAGTGTCCCTGGGACGGGATGAACGCATTGTCCCGCGTGTCGTTCGACAGAGACAGAGACGCCGTCGAGAGGAAGTTCTTGCCGACTGCTTTCTTCAGGTCCGCCGGGGCTCCTGCCGGGATGTTGCGAATGTTCACGTCTTCCAGCCGGAGGGCCAAGCTGCCCGACCAGTACTCGTTAATCAGCTTGCCCACGCTGATTCGCCCGCCCAGGCGGTCTTCGGTCCAACTGGTGTAGAACCGGTTGAAGTAGAATCCGCTGACGCCCACGTTGTAGTCGGTCCGCATGAAGAACGGGTCATTCCAACTGGCCACATAACGGCTGACCTGGACGCCGGGCTGGGCTTCCAGGCGGAAGCTCTGCCCGGCGCCGCGCCAGGCGTACCCGTTGACGATGTCGGCCCAACTGCGGGGGGGACGCATGATGTCGAAGTTGTCTTCTTGCAGCACCGCCGAGCCGACGAGTCCGTTGTTGCTGTTGACCCCGGCCCCGAACATCAGTCGACCGGTGCGGCCTTCGGTGGCATCGATGTTGAGGTCGACAAACCCGGGCGGTTGCGTGGGAGTGCGTCCGAAGGTCGTTCCGCCATAGGGATTCCCGGAGTTCGAAGTTCCGGCCCCGAAGTCCTGGGGGATGGGCATCCCTCGGCGATCGATGCTCTGGCCGCGAGTCACCTCCTCGGACTGGCCGCGAAGCACGATGTCGGGCTCCATGGCCTCGCCGAAGAGGGAAGCAGGATCGACGTTATAGAGCACGGGACGTTGCGAGGCGGCCTTGGCCCGAGCCTTGGCCAGCGTGGTCGACACGCGGGGACGAGTCGGCGGGGACCGGAGCGACACACCCACAGGCATGGGACGAGTCGCGGGCAGCGGCTGAACGACCGCTTGCCGCCAGGTCGGCACCGCTCGGGTACTCGACACGGGTGTCAGATTGACCGCTGGGCGGATGCGGTTCGTTGTCCTCCGCTGGGGAGCCACGCTGTGTCCATATCCTGCCACCGGGAGGTTCTCTCGACGGACATGAGTCTGGGCAAAGAAACTCTGCTCCTCGTCCTGCTCCTCCACATCCTGACCGCGCATGATGCCGTTCAGAGCGTCTTCGGACGCCAGCATGTAGTCGCGTCCGTCGACCGGAGTGATCTCAAACGTGGGAGGCTCCGTCTGATCCCACAACTGGCTCGACATCACGCGCCGCCGCGCGAGGTCGATCTTGCGACCATTGGCCAACTGTCCCGGCTTGACCATGCGGGCGACGGTGTTGAGGATCACATCCTCACGGGTGTGCGGGGTGTTTCCCCGGAATTTGACCCTAATATCACCGACCAGGTACGGCTTGTCTTCGTTGATCCGGTATTCCAGATCGATGATGCCCGGCTCATCCAGGAAAATCGGCGTGGGGGAGACCTGGGCAAACAGGCGGCCCTGCGTGTCGTACTGGTCCTTCATCTTGCCGACATCGTGCTGCATGTGCCGGTAGTTGAAGAAGTCACCCGCCTTGAGCTTGGGTCTGCCGACCAATTCGTCTCGCCCGATGGCCTCGTAGCCGATGAGTTCGATGTTGCGAACCCGGTAGCGTGGCCCCTCCTCAATGATGAAGATGATCTTGGCCGATTTATGATCGGGAGTCTCCTCGACCCGCTTGTCGACCTTCGCATCGAAGTAACCCAGATTGTTGTAATACTGGGTGATCGTAATGACATCATTCTCGATGAGTTGCGGGTCATAGGTTCCGCCAAACGTCCACAGGATCGCCATCTTCGACGCCAGTTTCGTTTTCAAGACAGTGTCGAACGTGTCCTGCTGAAATCCGTTCCCCTCGAATTGGATCGAGCGCACTTGTGTCTTCGGACCTTCGCTGATCGTGATCACCACCCCCCGATCATTCGGATCGCTGCCTTCGGTGAGTTCGACTTGCGCGTGGCGGTATCCCTTTTCGAGGTACATCGATTTGATCCGCGCCACAGCTTCTCGATTGAGCGCCACATCAAACGGTTGATTCGGCCGCAGTCCGGTCTGGGCTTCCAGTTCTCCGGTCTTGATCTTCTTGTTGCCGATGAACTTCACCGAGCGAATGATGGGACGTTCGCGGACGATGTAGACCAGCACCAATCCCTGGCGGGTGGTGCGATACACTGGGCGGACACTGGAGAACCAATGCGTCCGGCGCAGGGCGGTGACATCGTCCTGGATCTCGTGCGGGGTCACGACCCGGCCCTTCTTGACTTTCAAGTAGTGCTGGATCGCATGCTCGGCGATCGTTTCGTGACCCTCGATGAGTACGTCCACGACCACTACGTCATGGAATTCATCCGCCGACAACTCCTGGCCCGAGGCGTCCTCAGGCGGCAATTCGTCGGCAGACTCCAGCGAGACCAGGGAGTCCCGGGATTGCCGCGATTTGCCGCTGCCCGAGACTTTGCCATCCCCCCGCGCAGGCACAACCGCCAACCAGGCCAGCAGGCACATGACCACGCTGGCCCACAGCCAACGCACGCGCAGCGGGCGATCGCAAGCTTGCGAGGCGGCTCCGGGCATGGAGGGGGCTTTCGAAGGGATGGAAGGCGGGGGGGGTTCTCAGCGCGGAACGCCACTGAGAATGGGAGAGGAACTCCCGAGGAGGCGGAGAAATATCGTAAATCGGAAAATCACTCAAGGGGAGTTCTGAATCGGCTCAAGTCCCGGTCGAAAGCTGCCGAACGACCCGCGCGATCGATGAGTCAGTTGTCAGTTGTCAGACATCAGTTGTCAGACAGATGGCGACTCATCGCCGAGCGGACTCGGCACCCTGAAAGGGTGAAACATCACAGCCCGAGGTCGCGACCGCAGGGATCGCACCCTGGACTGTGCTGTGAAACCCCTTCGCGATACCGATCGGTTCCAGGCCACCTGGCCGAGGCCGCTATTTCGCCTTGATCTGCTCGACCTCATATTTGACCTTGAGGTAGAGCGTGAATTGCACGACGGGTTCGATCACGACCGGGTTGATCACCTGGTCAAAGCCGTCACCGCTCAGACCGTTGAAGACGAATGTGGTCCCCTTGCGTGCCAACTGAACCGTGAATCGCTGCCGGTCCGGCGGACCACTGATGTACTCTGTTTCAGCGGCTGTGTACGAATCGTACATCTCCGTCGGGTAGTAAACGGCAGGCACCTCCGCGAAGACTTGGGCGGGGGGCACCAGCTTGATTCCCAGCAGCTTGTCGTAGCGGGCCACCTTTTGCTGGATGATCTTGGTGGCTTCACCCATGAGCTTGTCCTGCATCAGATTCACATCCTTAACGATGTAATCGACCTTGATCAGATCGTAAATCTTGGAGCGGGCCGCAGTGACCACGAGTTTGTCGATCAGAGACCGATCTCGGTAATGGACCGACAGGTTCTTCTTCAACACGAAGCCGACGAGTTTTTCTTTCGCGATGTCACCGGCCACTTCGAAGCCGTAGATCTTGGTCTGGGTGACGAAGTCGAGAAACAGGTCGTCCTCCGCGATCTTCATGGCCAGCAGGGCGTCGGTGAATTCCTTGACGACGGCTGCCATTTTCTCGTTGCACTCGGCCACGGTCTCGCCCTCTTGGGAGATGCCAAACACCGCCACGAACTCATCGGCCTTCACGTTCATGAGTACATCCGCATCGACGAACATGCTGGTGTTTGTGGGAGGCCGTTCTTGTTCGGGAACCAACCGCTTGTTGTGTTCCCGCTGCTCGGCCCGCCCCTTGGCTCCATTCGAAGAGTATGCCAGATTGCCACTGACTTGAGCTCGGCAGATGCCGGGGCCAGCGATGAGCAGCGCCAGGGCGAAGAGGCACGAGGTCTTCATTTCAACACTCCACGGTTTCCAGGGATGGGGTTCCAAGCAGGGCTTGGCAATGAAGGCATTCCCGAATCATCCAACGGTTTTCGCCATCCGGGGAAATGCCTGGGGATGGCGGATCGATTCGACAGAGAGATCGATATCCAGTTGAGGCCAGTACAGGTGGTTGGGGCTGGGCCATTCGACAGCGGTGATTTGTTCGATGGTGGCTTGTTTGAACCACGGAAAATCGACGAACGGGAGCAGCAGCTCCTCTCCATTGAGCAGTACCCAGAATCCGTGCGGGGACACGTGCGTGACTTCAACTGCCGAAGTGGTTGTGCCAGGCATTTCGAATCTCCTGCAGGTGTGCGACCACGACATCCCGCCAGCTACAAAATCATTCTTGGACTTTTCCTCCTGTGCCTTCGAGACCTCCTACGGAATCTCCCCTCCCAGAGTAGTCAATAATGTGCGTTCCTCCGGAAGCCATTCGCGCGGCGCATGGCCCGCAAAGGGAGTCCCGAGAAATATTGTTGCTGAGACTTTGAAGGTGAGTGGTTGCGATTTCGAAGATCGAACCACAGTGCGATAGCGATCATCTGAAGTCACAGCATAAATTTGCAGATTCGGACGCTGGTTTGGAAAATGAATCTCGACGGTAGTCACTTGCCCTACTTTCATGTCTTTCAACTGATTTGATGTCAGCGTAACTCCTGTAGGGATGTTGTCACTGGCTCCATGCAGTATTTTCAGGTTGTCGGGAGGGTTATCCCATTCGACAGGGATCACGTCGACTCGCAGAACCTTTTGGATGGTAATATCTTTTGGTCGCATCGCGAGGATTTCTGGAGATTCGCCGGGATGGTGCCACTCTTCGATTCGGGCGTTGGTCAGTGTCACCAGCGGGTCAGTCTTCCGCCGCCGAAGAGGCAGGTCCTGAGTCGCACGGTTCGCTGGTTCAATCGCTTCTGGGTGGGTTCCGTAGAAGTCCGCCTCCGGTGTTCCCGCTGGAAGAGGCCACGGGTTCGGACGAGCAACCTCAGCTTGTCCCCCCTTTGAAGTACCACCGGTGGGAACAGACCCGATTTGCTCGATTCCTTTCTGGACTCCCCAATACACACCAGAGCAGGCCACTCCAATCAATACGATCGCCAGCACTGCGAACAGATACTTTTTGACGGATTCAATCGCCGCCCGACGTTTCTTTCGAGATCCCGTTGACTTTTTTCCTGAGCGAGAAGAACTCATGCTGCCCTGCGAATCAATGAGTGTTGAGACAATTGGAAGAGCCACTTTTCCAGAAGATACGATCTATCGTGGTTCCAGTCCACCCTGAACAGGTTGAGTTCCTCTCAGTCCCAAGCTCCGCTTCGTCGCATACCAGGCGATCCGGCACCGGCGATGCGGACTCGCTCCGGTTCGAGGACTTCGCGTTGCCGCTAAACGGGCGGGACCGCTGTGGATTTTCACGCGACTCATTGACGGTATGAGTCATGGCGGTGCATGATCCACCGCTACTGACTGACTCCCCCCCCTCCTCCCCTCCTCCCATGACGATCTCCGTAGAAGCCCTCCAATCGTTCTGCCTCCGCGCCCTGACTCAGATCGGGATGCCGCTGAAGGACGCGACCACGACTGCCGCTGCCCTGGTCACGACCGACTCGATGGGGGTCTTCACGCATGGGACCAAGTTGCTCAGCGGGTACATCAACCGGCTCAAGGGGGGCGGGTATCGCGTGGCGGGGGTGCCGCGAATTGATCGCGAGGGGCCGGGGTGGGCGGTGATTGAGGGGGATCATGCGTTGGGACAGGTCGGCGGAATGTTCGCCATCGAGATCGCGATCGAGAAGGCCCGCCATGTCGGGATCGCTTATGTCGGCTTGACGAACACCGGTCACATCGGGGCTGCGGGGTACTTCGCAGCCCAAGTGGCGCGGGCGGGGTTCATCTGTCATGTGGTCGGCAACGACATGCCGAGTGTCGCCGGGCCGGGATCGCGGGGACCGGTGCTGGGGAGCAATCCGTATGCCTACGGGATACCGGTGTTGGGCGGCGATCCGATCCTCCTCGATATGGCCACAGCTGCGGTTGCCGGGGGCAAGGTGTACGCCGCTCATACGCGCGGCGAGCCGATCCCGCCGACGTGGATCGTCGACCGGGAGGGGAAGCCGACGACGGATGGCAGCCTGTATCCGATGAATGCCTCGCTGCAACCGATGGCCGGGTACAAGGGGTACGGCCTGGGCCTGTGGGCGGAGATCCTCGCGGGAGTGCTGCCGGGCGGGGCGATGACCTGGCAGGTCGGGACGTGGATGTTCGACGAGCCGCACAAACCCTCGCGGCACAACGCGGGGTTCATCGTGATCGATGTCGCCGCGGTGGCCGAGCTGACCGAGTTCGCCGCTCGCATCAAGCACATCTCCGACGAGATCCACGCCGCCCCCACCGCCGAGGGGATCGAGCGCGTATTGCTGCCGGGTGAACGCGAGTGGGCCTTCCGGCGGAAGGCCTTGGTGGAGGGGATTCCGCTGCCGGAGGATGTGCTGGAGAAGCTGCGACTGGCGGCGGAGATGGCGGGGATTGAACCGCTGTAGCAGGCGATCCGGGCGGCGTCAGCCAGATGGTTGAGACGTGGGGCACGTCGTCGATTCGTCGTTTTCTTATCAACAGTATGAGGATGGCAGTTAAACCTCCAAACTCTTGACGGATTGATGTTTGTGAGTCCTCAACTGCCACTGAGCTGAG
Source organism: Planctomycetota bacterium (assembly GCA_043734065.1). Lineage (GTDB taxonomy): Bacteria > Planctomycetota > Planctomycetia > Planctomycetales > Planctomycetaceae > TH-plancto1. The sequence continues at coordinate 5,220 of JAYTFV010000232.1, read as the reverse complement.
CGTATTGCTCGGGGGCCTGAACGCGGCTTCACTGGAGGACAGCGCAATCATGGCATGGAGCGATATCAAAGGATGTCTGTTTGTGGGTTCGATCAACCTCATCTGTGGTGGACTCGTCGCATTCGGGTTCCGACGTTCGAAGAAGTGTTACTGTTGGACTGCGATCATTTCACCTTTCGCTGCGACTTTCGGTGCCATTCTGATGGGGTTTGTATTGGAGGCCATTTGGTTCTTTGAACATAGTGACTACACGATCGAGCTCGTGTTCGAATCGGGACTTCGCTCGGCACTGTACTTCGTCCTCGGAGCACCCGTCTTTTTCTTTTACCCAGCGGCGTGTGCAGGCTGTGCAGTTCAGGCAATACTACAGGAGGGACCAAAGTGGTACAAAACCTTTTCGCAACGCAATAGATAGAGTGTCTCGTTTCCAGTTCGCGATCACTTCCCAGGAAAACGAGCATAGTGGGCCAGCGCTCTCAAGCGATGTCCCATCCATGCCGGTGAGTCATCTGTGTCCCTCCACTCTTCATCCGGCCCCTCCCGTTCGATCATCCGCCGAGTCCTCCTCGGTCAGTTGCTGTTTTCCGCCGGGCACGCGCTGACCACGGGTGGGTTCTTGAACTACTTTGCGAACCCGTTCTTTAAGGGGTTGGCGGTCGCCTTCGCGGTGATGCAGATCACGCCCGAGGCGGCCGAGTCGTTGGCGATTGTCACGCGCTGGCTGGTGCTGCGCTGCGGAGGCCGCAAGACGGTCTGGTGGGTGTCGCTGGTGTTGGCGCGGCTCGCCGCGCTAGCGATTCCGGGTCTCGTTTATGCGGGGATGGTGCCGGGGACGACCGGAGCGATTCCGGCGATCATTGCTCTGCTGGCGATCTGGTATCTGCTGATGGGGGTCTCCTACACCGCGTATCTGTCATGGCTCTCCGATCTGGTCCCCGAGGTCCACTGGGGGAAGATGCTGGGGCGGCGACAGATGGCCATCTCCCTGGTCACGGTGTGCATGACCTACAACGCCGCTGCGATCTTCGACTGCACCAAGACATGGCCCGCCGGGGACAAGCTGAATGCCTATGTCGTGCTATTCGGGGCCGGAGGGCTGTTATGTTTGACTTCGATCCTGCCGCTGATCGGGTTGCCGGGAATTCGGGAGTCGGGGGTCGGGAGTCGGGAGCCAGCGGGCGAGTCTCTCTCTGGCCAAGAGCCATCCGCCATCCGCCACGAGCCAACCTCCGTCACTCAACCCTCAACCCTCAACCCTCAACCCTCAACGTCTTCCTCCTTCACTCTGGTCGTCCCTCGGCCCGCCTCTGAAACTGGCCTTCTCTGATCCCGTGTTTCGGCGGTTCCTGTTCGGGTGCTGGCAGTTGTCGTTCTTTCAGGGCCTGACGCAGACCGCCCAGTTCCAGTTCAGCGCGAACGTCCTGCATGTCTCGCAGCTCGACTACTACAGGATGTCGAGTGTGATGCTGCTGCTGCAAATCCCGCTGGCAGCCATCGGGGGTTGGCTCGTCGATCGCGGGCACGATCGCAAGGTGCTGGTCGGCGGACTGCTGGCGTTGAGTACGGCGATGGGGTGCTGGGGGCTGGCGACTTGGTACGGCCCGGCGTGGCTGATGGCGGCCTATGTCGTGTGGGGGCTGTTCGGAATGGTCAACGTCGCCCAGCCGAGCCTGGGACTGAAACTGGCTCCGAGGAGCGACAACTCCGTGCAATTGTCGCTGTTCAAGCAGATCGGCGGGTTGCTGGCGGCCGTGGCCGGGATGTTGGGCGGGTTAGTGCTGGATCATTACTCGACGAGGAAGGGCTTGCCGCCGTTGGAGGTGTTCCGCTGGATGTTCCTCGTCTCCGGGATCGGGCGAGCATCGGCGGCGCTGTGGTATTGGAAGGCCATGCCCTCTACTCCCACGCAGGCGAGCCGGGCGGCGTCAGCCCCTGGACCCGAGCGGCAAGCGGCAGAGTTCGGAGGCTGACGCCATCCGGCTCGCCTGATCGGCGAGTCGTGAGCGCCAAGCCCCTCGCCTGCGGTGTTGGAAGTGACGGGCTGCAATGAGGTCAACATGCCACCTTCACCCTATTCTCTTTTTCGACCCGCCGAAAATGTTCCTCACAGCCCGCCACCCGCACCACCCGACTCTTCCGTGTGATCCACAGTGTCATACTCCGGCCCACGAATGTCGGCAGTTTCTGCTGCAAGGTGACGGCCCCATTCCCCGATAACTCACCTCGTCCCCCGCTCGTTCGTCGCGGGGGGCCGTGCGATGGATTGCCGCTACGCCACTCAACAACAGCTGCAACAGCGTTCGCACCGTCTCGCTCGGCGGGGATTCCCTGAGGAACCGCCGATCGAGGACGGCCCGGAGTATCATCTTGGCTCACTCGCACCTTGTGATTCGGCATCTGGTCAAGGGTTTGGAGGCACGCGGTCGGGAGTCGATTGACATCCGCCTTCCCGACACAATCCAAACCTTCGTCACCACCGTTGCGGAACTCTTTGAGCCGTTCAGCGGAACGGCCCGCGTCGGCTATGAGTGCAACTTCGCCGACGACAGCTTCGAAATCTCGATGTTCGTGGGAGCCCGCGAGATCGTCGGCGGCCCGCTCGATGGCCACCAGGAGCCGCAGAATTTCCGGTTCAACTTGCAGGGCCTGTTCGACCGGTTTGACTCGATCCAGTCGTTCCTGTGGAACGCCCTGCCGCACAGCCCGCTGCAGGACGGCGGCCTGTCGTTCGTGGTGGTTGAGGGTAAGGTGCAGGGGCATCTCGTCCGCCTGCAACTCCATCCGACCGCCCCCGATGAGATCGGCCCGGCGATCCGCGAGTTCGCCGATGGGACCGTCGAACTGGCGGAGTAATGTGGATTGGCGAGTCCAAGCCCAGTGGTTGTTACCACTGGGCTTTTTCCATGAAATAGAACCAAAGAGGCCCGGAACCGTTTCCAGTCCAAATGTGTGAGATTATGTTCCTGAGTGATAATAGATTCCTGACACGAATGACACTGTCCCCTTCGACAACGAGCGGCCGGGTTACGCGAATCACTTCCGCTTCACTCGGTCGCGGACTTCGTCCACCAGTCGGCGGCTGACCTGCACATCCTGCTGCCACATCACGTTCGACGGGTCACTGGCCGCCAGGCGCTCGTCGATCGCCAGGCTCTGCTCCAGCAGCGGCAACGCCTCAGCCCAGCGCTGTTGCTGCATCAACAACTGGCCGATGATGGTATCGCTGTACGACAGATCCCGCTGCCACGCGGCGTTGGCCGGGTCGGACTCGGCCAGCCGCTGCAAGGTGCGGAGCGACTCGCCGAACCGCCGCTGGGCCTCGGGCAGATTCCCCTGCGCCGTCGCCAGATCGCCGAGCGGGTTGAGGCAGACGGAGAGTTCGTGTTGCCAGTCAGACGTAGCGGGGTGGCCTCGGCATCGTTTTGGATGTCTGGGTGACGAAGGAACATGAGGGATTGAATGGCGAGCGTACCCTCTGTCGCCTCTTGTTGTTCCACAACCCAGACGCTCAAAGCAGTGCCTGGCCCACCCCGCCTTGCTTTCGATTGGGTAGGGAGGCATTTAGTGGTCCGTTAACGCTTAGACTTGGGGTTGCGGATTGCCGCCCCGCTCGCCTGTTCATCGTGAGCAGGAACGATGACTACTCGTCGTCGGGGTCGCCCTTCGACTTCCCACGCAGGTACAGACGAATCGGGACTTCCTTGAACGGCATGTCTTCGCGGAAGCGGCCGAGAAGGTAGCGCTCCCAGGCGGGGCTGAAGAGTTCCACATCGTTGACCTTGACCACGATCGTCGGCGGTTCGGTCGTGACCTGCGTGGCGAAGAAGACTTTGGGCGTGCGGTTCTTGGCGATGTGCGGCGGGTTTGCCTTAAGGGCGTCCTGCAAGACCCGGTTCAGCAGGCCGGTCGAGACGCGCTCACGGGCCTGCTTAAAGATCGTCTGGGCGAGATTAATCAGTTGCTTAATGTTGTGAGAGTCCTTGGCGGTAATGAACGCCACGGGGACGTGCCGCATACTCTTGAAGCTGTCTTCGAAGTACTTGCCCCACTTCTCGGTGGTCTGGCCGAGTTCGAGGCCGAGATCCCACTTGTTGACGACGAAGATGCACGGCTTGGAGTTGTCCTGGATCTCCTCCATCAGCTTCTTATCGACCTGCGAAATGGTTTGGGTCGCATCGAAGACGAACAGCACCACATCGGCCCGGCGGATGCTCTTCTGAGCCCGCACGAGTCCGTAGAACTCGATGTCGTTGGCGAGACTCTTGCGTTTGCGGACCCCCGGCGTGTCGATGGCCACGAACGATTTGCCATCAAGTTCGAACCGCACGTCGACGCTGTCACGAGTCGTGCCTGCGATCTCGCTGACGATCATCCGCTCGGTCTCAGCCAGGGCGTTGATGAACGTACTCTTGCCGACGTTGCGGCGACCGACGATCGCCATCTTCAGTTCCGGCTCTTCGGCCAGCGACTGCCCCTCGGCGTTTTCACCCTCAGCTGCGGGCGGGAGGAGGTCGATGATCGTCTCCATCAAGGCATCGCGCCCGCGATTGGCCTTCACGCTGGTTTGCAGGAGTTCCGCCTCCGCCAGGCCGTGGAACTCGTGAATCTCGGCATCGGTCTTAGTCGAGTCGCACTTGTTGATGACGATTAGCTTCGGCTTGTTGACCTTCCGCAGGCGTTCCGAAACAACGCGGTCGAGCGGGGTCACGCCGGTGATGCCGTCAACGACGAACAAAATAATCGTGGCCTGATCGATGGCGACCTGAATTTGGCGCTCGATGTCCTCGGACAGATCGTCCGAGTCGACAATCCCGATTCCGCCGGTGTCGACCATCTCGAAATACCGCTCGCCGACGAACATCAAATGCCCGACACGGTCGCGCGTCACCCCGGCTGTGGGGTCGACCACGGAGACGAGCCGGCCCGCCTGCCAGTTCAGGATCGAGCTTTTGCCGACGTTGGGCCGCCCGACGATCACGACTTTTGGAACTGACACAGCACACCTCTTCTCGAAACCCGGACCCCACATTGTCCGGAGTTTGGTGGCAGATGCAACCGCGTGGGGAGGAAAGCTGTCAGCAGTGTGTGTGCGTCTCGTTTGTCGGTGGCGATGTCGGACGAGGCGCATACGCATCAAGTTAGCCCGTAAACGTGAGCCGCATTGGGGTTGCGAGGAGCTCGGGGTGGCTGGGGTCTTTTTTGCGTTTGTGGATGCGGGCC
>JAYTFV010000231.1:0-10805 GCA_043734065.1 Planctomycetota bacterium | reverse complement strand
CCCGGCCAACACCTGCCAGGTCGGGCCATCGTCGTCGTGATCGTGGTCATGATCGTGACCACAGTCGCCGTGGTCATGGTCGTGGGAATGGTCGTGGTCGTGATCATGGCTGTGGTCATGATCGTGGTCGTGGCGCTGGGCCATGTACGTGTGCCGATTGCGAGAAGGGGAATGCGGTGATTAGGCCACAGTCTACGGGCGACGATTCCGGCAATCCAGCGGGGACCAGAGCCGTCCCCCTGCCGGTTGGGTAAGATCTGCGGCCTCGGCCTGGCGGATCGCATGGACGCCCTCTATACATCCGATACAATTGGCACCATGAAGAGTTCGCTGCCATCACGTTCGTGTTGTTGTCCGGGGTTGTTCCTCCGGATGACGATGGCGTTCGTGTAGCCCCGCCCCTTGTGACAGCCTGTCGCAGGTGGCAGATTCGCAACGATCACCAAAATTCGTCTCAGCCCGGAGGTCACTTCCGGGCTGTTGTTGTTGATGGCCCGCGCTGATCTCGACTGACACTCTGTTCTGTGGAAAGTGACCGCATGTTTGCCCCCTCGCACCTGCTGCTCGCACTCGACCTGTCGCGAGCCGGAATCGTGGCCCTGCCGTGGCCCATGATCGTGACTCTGGGCGTCCTGGTCGGGATCATCGTCGCCTTGTATTACGAGAAGATCGCCGCCGAGCTGATTATGCTCGCCGCGTTGATCGTGCTGGTCTTGTGTCAAGTGATCGACATGAAGACCGCCCTCACCGGATTCTCCAATGAGACGATCTTCACGATTGCCGGATTGCTGGTCGTGGGGACCGGGCTGCAAACGACGGGAGCCATCGAATTCATCAGCCGGGCCATGCTCGGACGACCGAAGCAGGGCACTCCGCTACTGCGTCTAATCGCTCCGGTCTGCGGGCTGTCGGCCTTCATGAACAACACGCCGCTGGTGGCGTTTTTCCTGCCGATCTTTGTGCATGTGGCCCGCAAGCTGCGGACCTCGCCGTCGAAGCTGTTGATACCGTTGTCGTATGCGTCGGTGCTGGGAGGGACATGCACCCTGATCGGGACGAGTACCAACTTCGTGATTCACTCCGCGTTGAAGGACGCGGGTCTGGGCGGCATGGGGATGTGGGAATTGGCTTGGATCGGGGTGCCGGTGTCGATCGTCGGGCTGCTGTATCTGCACATCTTCGGGGACCGACTCCTGCCGGACCGCCGGGACATCCTGGAGTACGCCGAGAGCCACCGCCGCGAATACACCGTCGAGTTGATCGTCCGTCCCACCTGCTCGCTGATCGGTTCCTCGATCCGCAAGTCGGGGCTGCGCGATTTGCCGGGATTGTATTTGTATGCGATTGAGCGCGAAGGGGAGCGGCTCTCTCCGGTCGATCCCGAGCAGTACCTGATGCTGGATGACATCCTGTGCTTCTCGGGAGTGGTCTCGACCATTCTGGACGCTCAGAAGATTCGCGGACTGGAGCCGATCGACCATCACGAGCAGATCCTGCCGCATCCGGCACTGTCGGCCATGCCCGCTGCTCCAGGCACCCCCACCGCTGCTCCGCGCTCCGGGAACCAGTTGTGCGAGGCCGTGATTTCGCCGACCTCTCCGCTCGTCGGGATGACCGTCAAAGAGGCCAATTTCCGCGCGCGGTATCAAGCTTCGATCATGGCCGTTCACCGCAGCGGAGAGAAGATCGAGCGCAAGATCGGTCAGATCGTCCTGCAACCCGGGGACACCCTGCTGGTCGACGCCCCCGAGGATTTCATCCATCGCTGGCGAAACTCGCGCGACTTCTTCCTGGTCTCGGGGTTGGAAGACAGTGCCCCGATTGACCACCGCCGGGCCTGGATCGCGCTCTCGATCTTCGGCGCGGTCGTGTTGGGATTGACGTTTCTATCGGAGCATTCGGCCCTCATCTCGCTGATCGGGGCCGCACTGACGGTGCTGACTGGCTGCACCAATTCCCGCGAAGCGAACCGCAGCATCGACCTGCCGGTCCTGATCCTGATCGCAGCCGCGTTGGGAGTCAGCAAGGCCCTCGACAAGAGCGGAGCGGCGGAGTGGATCGCGAACTACCTGATCGGTTGGGCCGAGCCCTGGGGCAAGGTGGCCGTGCTGGCGGTGATCGTGGTGCTGACCGGGGTATTGACGGAGCTGCTGAGTAACAATGCCTGTGCCGCGATCATGGGAGCGTTGGCTCTGGCCACCGCGAAGAAAACGGGCATCGACCCGCGTCCGCTGCTGCTGGCGGTGGCGGTCACATCGTCCTATGGATTCGCGACGCCCCTGGGCTATCAGACCAACCTGATGGTCTACGGACCGGGAGGTTACAAGTTCAGTGACTACCTCCGCATCGGCATCCCGCTCGACATCATCTGCTGGACGATGACCATCCTCATTGTGCCGCTGGTGTGGAAGCTGTGAGGTTCCGCTGCCAGCAGTAGTCGCCTGGACCCCTAGGTCCGGGCGGAACGGACTCGGGGGCCGTCAACCGGAATATCTGAAGTAGCTGTGTTCGCCAGAACGCGGGCGGCCCGCACTCTGGCGAGTGCAGCTACCTCACCTGGGGCTCCATTCTACCTCAAAACCGCCCCAGGACTTATACTCACGCCTCTCCAGTCGAGCGGGACAGTTCCCGCTCACTCGCCACGGAACCCGAACACATGCTCGACCACGAACTTCGCAACTCCTGCCAGAACCTCATCGCACGCATCACCCAGCTCAAGGACTCTCTTTGACTACGCGGGCAAGCTGAAGCGGGCGAATGAACTCGAATCGGCGATGGCGGCTCCCAATCTGTGGGACAACCAGGAAGCTGCGCAGAAGATCATCGACGAGCGCCGAGTGTTGATCCAGAAGCTCGACCCGCTGCGGGCCTTGTCGCAGGGAGCGGACGATCTGGGGGTCCTGCTGGAGTTCGCCGCCGAGGACGAGAGCGTGGTTCCCGAAGTCCGCGAGCAGGAAACCGCTCTCGGGAAGCAACTCTACGCCGCCGAACTCCAGGCCAGCATGTCCAAAGCCGAGGACGCGGGCAACGCCTACATGACGGTGCAGGCCGGAGAAGGCGGGACCGACTCCGCTGACTTCGCCCAGATGCTGATGCGGATGTATGCGCGCTGGGCCGACCTGCACGACATCAAGGTCGATCTCCTCGAAGAATCGCCGGGGGAAGAGGCCGGAATCCGCAGCGCCACGCTGCACTTCGTCGGGGACTACGCCTTCGGGTTCTTGAAGGGAGAAACGGGCAATCACCGCTTGGTGCGGATCAGTCCGTTCGATTCAGCGGGCCGTCGGCATACCGCCTTTGCCGCCGTCGACGTGACCCCCGACCTCAATGACGAGAACGTCGTCGACATCGACTGGGCCAAAGACATCCGCGAGGACGTTTATCGTGCCAGTGGAGCCGGAGGCCAGCACGTCAACAAAACCAGTTCCGCCATCCGGCTCACTCACCTGCCCACCAACGTCGTGGCCACCTGCCAGAACGAACGCAGCCAGCACCAGAACCGGGCCGCCGCCCGCAAGATGCTGATCGCCAAGCTCTATCAACTCGGCGAGGAGAAAAAAGCTGCCAGCACAGCGGCCCGCCGTGGCGAGAAGTGCAAGATCGGGTTCGGTGGCCAGACGATCCGCAACTACGTGCTGCAACCGGAGCAGTTCGTGAAGGACACCCGCAGCGACCTGAAGACCAGCAACCCGCTGGAGGTGCTGGAAGGACAACTCGACCCGTTTATCGAGGCGTATCTGCGATGGAGCATCACCGGAGCGTGACTGTTTGTGCGGGCCTGTGCCCACTGTGCGGCCAGCCGAATCAGTGTGCCCGCGTGCTGACTCGCATGGCTGCGGAATGCGTGGGCGTGGCGTCCTGGACCTGCTGGTGTGCGACCGAGGTGTTCACTCCGGGGCTGCTGCAACTCATCCCCGAAGCGGCCAAAGCCCGGGCCTGCGTTTGCCAGGCGTGTGTGGATGCCAATCGCACTCCAGGATTGGCCGAGTGACCGCAGCTGAGACTCGGAACCGCTAGCCCGGACTATTCATACCCGTCCTGTTCTGCGTCCCGTTGTGGTCTGTTGGTTTGGTCGTGGGCGAAGATCCGATCCTTAGCTGCTGCGAATGCCTCAAAACAACTTCGCACCCGGATACCAGACTCGCGTGGCGCGGTGCCTGAGTCCGAGCAGCCAGACCAACACGCCGCCTTTGACGAGGACCAGTGGAGCCGATTGGGCGTACGCCTCACGAAAGTCAGTGAGCCCGAACGCGAAAAAGGCCAGCGCGTAGCTCCACTCCCCGATCGAACGCCGATGAACGAACCACCGGCGCAGCACCAGCCCACTGAATCCCCACCAGATCAGTCCTTCGAACAGATTAAACCCGCGATACGCGCGGTCCCCGATTCCCGCCGTGTTCGGCTGCCAGACCCACCAGGGAGCGAGGCAGTCTGTTGCCGAGGCGAGTAGACTGTGCATGTGACGAACTCCGGGCGGGTGAGATGGAACAGCCGAAAACTTCCGAAGTCTCCGAAGACTTCGGAAGTTTTGGGTGAGGCTCTCACCCCCGCCACCCGTTCAATAGACGAGCCAATTCCGCCACAGCGGAGGCCGACACGGACGATTCTCGCACTCCCGCTTCGCAGGCCGCGCCGCGAACGGCGATCACATCCGGCTCGCACGGCAACAGCAGTGGCAGGTCGGAAGCACACACGCGTCCGGCGAAGGCCACGGCCAGTTGATGCGCGTGGGCGTGTTTGACGATCGCACGCAGTTCGGACGCGGGGATCAACTCCGCCAGGCGACCACCCGTCTTGACATACGTGTCGATCAGGAGCGCCCGGCAGTCCCCCTCGATCGCCGCCTCCAGCACCTCGCGCACCGGCGGCGAACCGGCCCGGTCTGCATCGGCATAGGCCACCGCCACCCAGTCCAGCGGCTTCCCTCGCAGCACATCAAACTCGGCCCGCAACTGTCGCCACATTGCCGACCAGTAGCGTTCTTGCACCAACCCAGCCAGTCCGAGCTTGGCGTACTGCAAGTGCGGCGGGAGGACCGGGACCGGGGCGAGTTGCCAGTCGAGTACCTCTCCGAGTGCGGCGCTGATCGCGGTCGGTGAGACGGCCTGGGCGGTGGCACAGATCAGGGACAGATCGGCCAGCGAGGCCATCCCCAGCGCCCCGCGCGATGGCTCCTTGATATCGAGGATCCCCGCACCGCCGCGCAAGGCGTCCAGGGCCTCTGGAGGCGACCGGACACTCACCAGCAGTTGCGGCGAGCCTGTCGCAGGGAGAGAACTCTCGGGCATTGGATGTGACGAAGCGGGCATCGACAAGCGAGTCCACAGACGGCCTGGGGGGAGTGATCCGGCAGTGTGACAAGTCGCCCGCTCTCGCGGAATGCAGGCACGCACCAGGGCACGGTGCCAGTGTTTCACTCGGGGCCAGTCGTCAGTCGTCAGTCGTCAGCGAACCGCATTCAGCATTCAGCCAACACAAGCATACCCAAAGTGAAACTGTGCCTGACCGTGCAAAATCATCGGGAGTTCTCTCGCTCAGGCGGGGATTCCCGGTAACATCGGGGGTCTCCCTGACCCACCGAAGGTATCCCATGTCGCGACGTGAGAAGCTCGAAGCCATGCTGGCCGACGATCCCCAGGATCAACTCCTGCGCTATATGCTGGCGATGGAACTCGACAAGGAGGGGGACCACGACCGCAGTTTGTTGTCCCTCGACGGGTTGATGGACGATGCCACTCCCTACGTGCCCGCGTTCCTGATGGCAGGGCAGCAGTACACGCGACTGGATCGGATCGAAGAGGCGCGAGCGGCCTTTCGACGCGGAATCGAGGCCGCCCAGTTGCAGGGGGATTCGCACGCATTCGAGGAATTGAAACGGTTTCTGAGTGAGCTGGATTGAGACAGAGAGAGGTCGTTGTCGGAACTGGTGGCCCCGAGACACTCATTCGACAATTGGAGTTCAGCCTTGAGGCTGCTTCGACCGCGCTGGGCGATCGGGCACTGCCAGCCCCCGGACAGGCTCAAGCCTGAACTCCAACAGTCGAACTCCACAAGCGTCCACTCTTGCCGGTCGGTCCGCGTGCGAAGCCCAATACGCATGGCGACATGACTGTCTTTGAAGACCCCAGGCCGGATTTCGCGTTTTGCCGTCGAGTCCTTCCGCTCTGACGAATTTCCGGCGGCGTGACATTTCCTGATAGGCAGTCTCTATCGGGTTAGCAGTTTTTGCTTTCATGAAGTGGTCGAAGGCAGTACGAACACTTCATCGATTCAAAACCGCATCGTCGATATCACGACTGTCAGTGCCCAGTTCGTGATTGAGGACGATGTCGTGTTTCCAAATGGCAAAGCCGCGATATGCGGATCGTTCGGTCTGCTGGTCGGGTTGATCCTGGCCAGTTCTGCCACTCCCGCGGCGGCCCAGTTCGGCCCCGTGATTAGCGCAGCTGGTGCCACAAACCGGTCGATGGGCGGGGCGTCGACGGCGGCTCCGTTGTCGGCCGGTGGGGCGTTGATGTGGAACCCGGCGACGCTGTCGGGGCTCAAGCGATCGGAGCTGGAAGTGGGGGCCGAGTTGTTGTTCCCGCACGCCGGCGTGGCCTCGCAGTTTGGTCCGTTCTCGGGGAGTACCAAGAGCGAAGACTCGGTGTTCCCCTTGCCGATGATCGCGCTGGCCTATGGACCGGAAAACTCGCCGTTCACATTCGGTCTGGGGGCCTATGCGGTGGCCGGATTTGGATTGAACTATCCGGGCAGCAACATCGGTCCCAACACCAATCCCATCCTCCTTCAGCCACCGTTTGGAGTCGGGCCGATCTATTCGCAATACTCCGTCATGCAGATCGCCCCCGCGCTGGTCTACGATGTGACGGATGAACTCTCGCTGTCGTTCAGCCCACTGCTGGATATTGGCTCGGCACAACTCGACCCTTCTCTCATCTCCGCTCCGACTGCGGGGGTCTATCCCAATGGCACCCATTCCAGCCAGTCGTGGGGAGCCGGTTACAGTCTGGGAGCGTATTACCGAACGGATGTGTGGGGCTTCGGGGCCTCTTATAAGAGCCAGCAGTGGTTCCAGCCGTACCAGTTCAACACCGTGTCTGGAGGAGTGGCCCACGGTGTCGACTTCGGGATCAGTCTCCCGGCGATCGTTTCAGTCGGCACCTCATACCAGGGGATCGACCGGCTGTTGCTGGCTGCCGACTTGCGGTATCTCGACTACAACAACACGTCGGGATTCGGCACTTCCGGCTTTGCTCCGACCGGGGCACTGAACGGTGTGGGCCTGCAAAGCATTTTCGCGGTGGCCCTGGGAGCCCAGTACCAGGTGACCGATGCGATGACCGTCCGCATGGGCTACAGCTGGAGTCAGAACCCCGTCACGAATGCCCAGACCTCGGCGAACATCGCCTCTCCGCTGGTGATCCAAAACATGCTCTCCGCCGGTGCGACGTACAATGTCACGAGGGATTTTTCGCTCTCCCTGGCCTACACCCACGCCTTTGAGAATTCCGTCGCTGGCCCGCTCGTGACACCGGTCGGCCCTGTTCCCGGCTATCGGATTCAGAGTACAGCGTCGGTCGACATGTTGACCGTGGGAGCCACCGTGAAATTCGGCGGGCCGAGGTAAGGTTCGGGGAATCGTAAAATATCTGATAGGAAGGCCGCCTGACACTGGGCTGTGATACGGGCGAACGTGGGGGTTGGAGTCCAGCCTTTAGGCTGTCCGGAGCAGGCTAAAGCCTGAACTCCAACCCCGATTCTGAGCGTGGCGGAGGCATTAATGGCCAGTCAACGCTCGATTTTGCGGTGGGGTGGCCCGGACTGAGGCTTGGCGACGGCCCGCACTGGCTCGCGGGCGGGGCTTCGACAGGCTCACGCCTGCCGCTCTCGGCGTTCTGATGAATTTTGCGGAACTTCTCTTTCTCTTCGGGGTTCGATAGCGTGGACGAGTCGACGCTGCTTCCAACACCTGGGAATGCCCGCCCGTTTCTCGTTGACAAGGATTCGCATGTTCAAGCCATTCATCACAGCTGTCGCACTGTGGAGTGCGGTACTCGGGGGCACTCGGGCCGAGGCTCATCCGGGGCATTCGCACAAGGAGGCCGCGACTTCGAGTCGCTCGAAGTCCGAGGCGACCTCGCCGATTCGCGAGACATTTGTTGCCGTCAGCGATGGGCGGCTCCAGTTGCGGAGACCTGACGATTCGCTGGTGACGCACAAATTGTCCGATCTGACCGCGGCGGATCGTCAGTGGGTTGAACGGCGGATGGCCGAAATTGGCCGCATGAATCAGGCGCTCGCTCAGAACGATGCCTCGCTGCTGCTGGCCCAGAACCGCACTCCGCGAACCACCCCAGCTGGAAAATCCCCCGAGATGGCGAAGGCGTTCGAAGCCTTCGTGAAGGCCAAGGCGATTCAGACCCGCTGGGACGAGAGCTTCTTCTACGTTGAATCCAATGGCCTGCCGAAGCACCCGATGATGATCGGGATTACCTCGTGGCAGCAGCAGGTTCCTCTGCCTCAGCCGTATGTCGGCGAGAATGCGTGGCGAATCCCTCTGCATCCGGTCCCGGCGAAGGAGCCGCTGTCGACGAAGGATGCCTTCCTGCGCGGAGCCATTGCTCTGGCGGCGAATGGGATTCCGATCTTCAACCCGCTCAACAATCGCGGCGATGATGCGTACCTGTTTGGCGAACTCGACGAGTACGGCGGCCACTGCGGGCGGGCCGATGACTACCACTACCACATCGCCCCGGTGCATCTCCAGGAAGCCGTCGGGAAAGGGCTGCCGATTGCATATGCGCTGGATGGATACCCGATCTACGGCTACACGGAGCCGGATGGATCGACGGTCCAGGGCCTGGACAAGTTCAATGGCCACGCGGACAAGGGCGGCCACTACCATTACCACGCCACGCAGACCTACCCCTACCTCAATGGCGGTTTTCATGGCGAGGTCACTGAACGCGACGGCCAGGTCGACCCCCAGCCGCGAGCAGAACCACTGCGAGAAGCTGGCAGCCCGATGCGGGATACAAAGATCGTCGGCTTCGAAGAGACCAAGCCCGGCAGCTATCAACTGACTTATGAACTGAGGGGCAAGCAGGGGAGCGTGAGCTACGTTCTCAACCAAGATGGTTCGGTGAAGTTCACCTATGTCGCCACGACCGGCGTGACCGACAGTGAGACGTACACTCCCCAGCGGCGCGGTCCCGGCGGCGGTGATCGCCCGCCTCGTCCCGGCGATGATCGCCCGCCCAGAGACGGACAGCAGCCCCCGCCTCGACCCGGCGAAGAGATGTCGAAGAACCGTCCGGCTGTGGAGATCGACCCGAATCTGCCGAAGCTGGCGGTGACGAGTACGGCCATCGACGCCAAGGGGTTCATCGGGAAGGAGTACACGTGCGACGGAGCGAGTGCCTCTCCGCAGGTGGCCTGGACCGGGGCACCAGCGGGGACGAAATGCTTCGCCGTGAACGTGTGGCACACGCCGGGACCGGGGGATACCAAGTCGTACTGGGTGGTCTACAACATCCCGGCCAACGTTGCCTCGCTCGCGAAGAACTCGATGGGCGTCGGCACGGCGGGCCTGAACGACAAGCAGCGGGCCGCCTACGACCCGATGTGCTCGAAAGGCCCCGGCGTGAAGACCTACCACGTCACGGTCTTCGCCTTATCGCAGGAGCTGAAGCTGGCCCCCGATCAGGCCCACCGGTCCAATCTGCTGGCGGCCATCCAGGACATCACGCTGGCCGCCGGGACACTCGACTTCAAGTACGAACGGAAGGCGAATGCCCTGCTACCGATCATTGGCGGTGCTGCTATCTCCCTGTTGCTTGCCGGAGGTCTCTACGCAATCTGGCGTCGTCGCCAGCAGCACAGTGAGGTCTCTTTGAAACCTGCCCTGGCTTTCGTTTCTCTCCTCCTGTTCACCACATCGGCGTTCGCCGCTGAGCCCTTGAAGCCGGTGCAGGTGTTCATCCTCGCCGGTCAGTCGAACATGGAGGGCCAGGCGGTCGTGGACCTTGATGGAAAGGACTACAACGATGGAAAGGGAACGCTGGCCACTCTGCTGAAAGACCCCCAGCTGCGACCCCAGTTGCAGCATCTGCGGAACCCAGACGGGACGTGGGTCGTCCGCGACGATGTGTGGTGTCGGTACAAGCGCGAACAGGGGCCGCTGCTGGCGGGGCCGCTGGCAATGGGGTTCAGCGTCTATGGTGACCCGCATCACTTTGGGCCGGAACTGGAGTTCGGGCATGTGATCGGGGATTACTTGGATAACCCGGTGCTGCTGATCAAGACCGCCTGGGGTGGGAAGAGCCTGTACAAGGACTTTCGTCCACCCAGTTCCGGCGGCGAGATCGGCCCGTATTACACGAAGATGATCGCCGAGGTCCGCGAGAGCCTGGCGAATCTCAAGACCGACTTTCCGGCCTTGGATGGGCGATCTTACGAACTGGCCGGGTTCGTGTGGTATCACGGATGGAACGATGGCGTCGATCCGAAGAACGCGATCCCCGAGTACGAGCAGAACCTCGTGAACCTCATCCACGATGTGCGGAAGGAGTTTCAGTCACCCCAACTCCCGGTGGTCGTCGGCGAGATCACCGGCCCGTGGGTCGCGGCTCCGAAAGAGTGGGACACCTTGCGCAAGGCCCAAGCTGCCGCCGCTGCCCGCCCTGAGTTCAAAGACACAGTCGTGAATGGCACTGTCGCCGTCCTAACCCCTGTCAGTCTTTGGCGTTGCCCAAGAGGAGTCGGTCTCGCAGCACTTGTCGGGGTTCTTGCATCAGGGGGTA
>JAYTFV010000230.1:0-4116 GCA_043734065.1 Planctomycetota bacterium | reverse complement strand
TGAACTCGGGGGGCTGACGCCGCCCCGCTCGCCCTTTACTGAACGCTCCCGATGAATTTCTCCGAAGTCATCCTCCTCATCCCCAGTCACAGCCTGGAGGACTTCCCGTCCGAACTCAGCGAGAAGCCGGCGGCGAGCCTGCTCAATGTGTTCGCGGTGGCATGGCATCCGGCATTGCTCTTGGAGACGCAGGTTCTCCCGCAGTGGATGCGGCACGACAGCTTGGACATGACGCGACCCAAGCGGTTGATCCTGGTGCCGACGGGGTGTGATGACACCGCGACGGGCGATTGGATGCAGGCCGCGAAGGAGGCGGGGTCGTTTGTGGTGCGCGGACATCACGACCGGAAAGAGATGCTCGCGGCGGCGTTGTCGGCTCTCGATGCGGTCCCAGTGATCGATGAGGATCTGGTCGCCGACTTCCTCGCTCTGGGCACGACTTGGCTGCTCATCGAACTGCTCACGCGGCACATGCGGAACTTTGGCAGCCTCGACAATGTCCGCATGACGGACGAGATCATGGCGGCGGCGCAGGCGGCTGTGGATCAAGAAGGCGAAGTCGCGAGTCGGCATTTGAAGCATGCGTTCGAGCTGCTGCTGGAGTGTCGCGAGCGGTTCTACCCGGTGGGATGCTTTTTGTTAGACCTCTGTCTGGCGGGGCCGACAGCCAAGTTTCCGGAGTTGGAGCAACTCCTCGCCAGTGAGGTGCCGAGCAACGTGCTGCTCAGTGCCAGTGACATGGAGGAAATCGCGGCGAAGTCCCCCGCGACGATCGATCGATTGCGCGAGGCGTGGCAGGCCGGACGCACCGACCTGATCGGCGGCGACTGGCGCGAAGGATGTACTCAGCTGGTCGGCATCAATTCCATCCTGTGGTCGCTGGAGCGCGGGCGGCGGGGCTACCAGGAGCAACTCGGACAGGCCCCGACGATCTGGGGTCGTCGCCGCTATGGGGTGAATCTCGCGATGCCGCAGTTGCTCTCGCGGTCGGGTTACAAGGGCGGTTTGCACTTCGTGATGGACGACGGCCTCTATCCCGACGAGGAGCAGACGCGGCTGCGGTGGCAGGGGCAGGATGCGTCGGTCCTCGAAGCCTATAGCCGCATCCCGCTGGCCGGGGACAGTGCGTCGAGCTTCTTGAGGTTCCCGATTCGCCTGGCCGAGTCGATGGACCACGACCATGTGGCCGCTGTGTGCTTCGCGCGTTGGCCGGACCTGAAGCAGCCGTGGCTGGACGACCTGCGTCGGATGGGAAAGTACGCGCCAGTGCTGGGGCGATTCGTGACGTTTGCGGAGTTCTTCCAGTCGACCGACACGCGCGACCGTTATGCCGATCTGGGGTCGAATGAGTATCTGTCGCCGTTCCTGGTGCAGGCTGTCGCGCGACAGGAGGAGCGCCCGATTTGCCGTTACGGGGAAGCGTCCTCGCGCCGCAATCAGTTCGACCGGGGGGAGTGGTGTACCGCGCTGGCGAGCGTGTTACACGGCCAGCCAGTGCAGCGCGCTGTCGAGTTGGAAGAGCGGGTCGAGTTGTCGGGGCCGGATGTGCCGACCACGCGCGATGAGACGCTGCCCGCTGAATTAAAGCGGTTCGAGGCCGAGTCGGCGGCGCGGTTGGTGCCACTGCTGACCGGAGCGCCGGGTCGTAGCGGCGTGCTACTGCTCAACACACTCTCGTTCGCGCGGCGCGTGGTCGCCGAGTGGCCGGTCGGGCTGCCACTGCCTCCGGTTGAAGGTGGCGTCATCGCGGTCCAGGCGGATGTGGTACGGCCCGCCGTCGTCGTGGAGTTGCCGCCGTGCGGGTTCCTGTGGCTGCCGGGTGATCGACCGGTCACGTCCTCTCCACCGGCGAAGAAGCGCGAGGGAGCCTGGGCTGAGGGGCTGACGCTCAACAATGACTTCATTGAGGTCAAGCTCAGCGAGCAGACCGGCGGGATTGCCGATGTGCGGGCAGCGGGGTTCAATGGCAATCGGATCAGCCAGCAACTGGCCCACCGGTTCCCGACCGCGCGGATGGTGACTGTCGGCGAGGGCGAAGAGGCCGACGAGGAGAGCACATATTACTCGGTGATGGTCTGCGATCGACACCGCGTCGTCTCCGCCGGGCCGACGCTGGCCTCAATTGAGACCGTGGGCCGCCTGCTCGATCCGCAGAACCCGAGTCGTTCACTGGCCGACTTCAAGCAGACGGTCAAGCTCTGGCGCGGTCGCCCGGTGATTGAAGTCGAGTTCGACATCACCCCCACCAAACCGCTCGATGGCGAGCCGTGGACCAACTACTTCGCAGCCCGCTGGGCCTGGAAGAACGAAGACGCGGCGATCACCAAGGGCGTCCTGCAAGCCGCCCAGCCGGTGATCGGCGAACGATTCGAAGCCCCCGAATACGTCGAGATTGCCGACGCGACGCAGCGTCTCGCGCTGCTGACTCACGGGCTACCGTTCCACCGCCGCACCGGCCCGCGCATGCTCGACACTCTGCTCTTGGTCGCGGGGGAACCTGCGGGGCCGCGCACGCTGCGACTCGTCTTCGACCAGCCGTTTCCGATGCAGGCGGCACTCTCGGTCGTGACTCCGCCGGTGGTCGTGCCGGTCGATCGCGGGCCGTCGTCGTCGGGGGCCTCGGGCTGGCTGTTCCATGTCGGGGCGAAGAATGTCGTTTTGCTCAAGATTCTCCCACTCGATGGAGAGCAGGCCCAGACACGCAGCGGATGCGTGCTGCGGCTGATCGAGACGGAGGGCCAGGCGAAGGCGTTCAAGCTGCTCGCGTTCCGGACCCCGATCAAGGCCCGCCAGCGCGACTTCACCGGCCAGACGATCAGCACGCTGGGGATCGATCCGGATGGCGGCGTAATCGTGGAGATCGGGGCGTATGAGGTGTGTGAGGTGGAGTTGCTTTGGTAGTTCTCAGATCATGAGTCCCGCAATCGCTCCGGTCATCGCCGAGGCCAAGGCCCCGCCGATCATGGCTTTCATGGCGAGTTGGGAGATCACTCCTTTGCGTTCGGGGGCCATCGCGCCGATCCCGCCGACTTGAATTCCGACGGAGGCGAAGTTGGCAAATCCACACAGGGCGTAGGCGGCGATGCGGGCCGTGCGCGGGCTTAATTGGGCCACCGTCTCTGGCTTCGAGAGATCGGTGTAGGCGATCAACTCCGTGAGGACCAGCTTCTCACCGAGCAGGGTGCCGACCACGCGCGACTCCTCCCAGTTGGCACCCAGGGTCCAGGCGATCGGGCGGAAGACCCAGCCGAACAGCTCCTGCATCGAGGTCGCGGGCAGCTTCACTCCGAGGCCCGGAATCGTCGGTCCCCAACCGAGCAGCGCGTTCACCATTTCCATCGCGGCGATGAACGCGATCAACATGGCACACACGCTGAGGGTCAGTTTGAGTCCCTCATTCGCGCCATCGCCGAACGCTTCAATCACGTTGTGCGTGGTGCGCGGGAGCGACACCTGCAGGTCGCCCAGCGTTTCGGGCGTCTCTGTTTCGGGGACCATGATCTTGGCGAACACGATCGACGCCGGGGCTCCCATCACCGACGACGCGATCAGATCCCCCGCGATGTCGGGCAGGACGGCTTTTAGCATCCCGACATACAGCGCCAGCACGCCCCCGGCGATCGTGGCGAACCCCGCCAGCATGATCGTCATCAGTTCGCTGCGGGTCATCTTGGCCAGAAACGGCTGCACGAGCAGTGGAGCTTCGGTCTGGCCGACGAAGATGTTGGCGGCCACGCTGAACGTCTCAGCCCCGCTGGTGCCCATCGTTTTGACCATCACCCAGGCGATGATCCGCACGATGAACTGCATCACTCCCCAGTGGTACAGGACCGCCATGATGGCCGAAAAAAAGATGATCGACGGCAAGACCCGAAACGCCAGATTGACCAGCGGTCCTTCGAGGTGCTTGTCCCGATCGCTCAACTGACTGAGGTGCTTGAACAGGAAATCGGTGCCACGGTCGCAGAACCCGAGCAGCGTATTGACCGCTCCGCCGCAGGCATCAAAGAACGGCTGGCCCCAGGCGGTCTTGAGGATGAAGGCGGCGAACAGCACCTGCAACGCCAACCCCATCAGAACCGGTCGCCACACGATCCGGCGGCGGTTCTCCGACAG
>JAYTFV010000229.1:0-3053 GCA_043734065.1 Planctomycetota bacterium | reverse complement strand
TTCGAAAACTGGTCTCATCAGAATCACTCACCGTTCACTCCACTGCCCCTTCATTCCCTCCGGAGAAGATTCCATGTGCGTCTCACAGCTCACTCGCCAAGTCCTGTACTTCATCGTCGTCGCCACCCTGCTGGGAACAGCGCCGGTTCAAGCCGAAACTCACGATGAATGTGTCACGCGTGTGACGAACAAGTTCTACAACGACACGGCGATTTGTTCAGCCACGCTCACAACGGCATGCGATGCAAAGGCACGCGCCGATTACGATGCAGCCTACGCGGATTATCAAGCTGAAATAATGAGTATTCCAACTAGATACAAAAATGAAGTAGACGAATGTGTTAAAGTCTTTGATGATGAACTTCTGGATTGCGATCGCAAGCAGGCCCACTGCTACGTTGACGCTCTTCTATTGCGAGCCGTTGCATATTTATTTTGCATGAATGCAGGAAATAATCTCTTTATGTGCGATGCGTTCCGTGACATGCTTTGGAATTACTTAAAGCAAACGTGTGATTCGGATCATTTTGATTGTGACGAAAAGGCGTTTTGGAAGGAAGCCGATGTTCTCTCAGATATCTACGATAAAAGGGAGGCCGACCGGTCGAAAGCAGGCAATGAAATGATGCGGAGGGCGACGCTAGCGGGAACTGATTGGGTCGCGTGTCTGGCGGATGCAACTTGGAAGTACATCGGATGCATCGGAAGTGCTACGGCAGCAGAGCAGGCGGCGTTGGCGGCGTGCCCACCGGAAGGGTGAGCCTCGAAGGCGGGGTGGCCCAGACGCTGCTTTGAGCGTCTGGGTGGCGGAGCAACAAGAGGTGATGCAGGACAGACTCAGCTCCAAATCCTCTGGTTCCCTTGTCTCCCAATCGTCTGGGGCACCCTCGTCGCGGGGTAGCACCGGTTCGCTCGCTTTTGAGCCTACCGGTGTGCCAGCGGCACCAGAGGTGATCCGGCGGGCAGTTCTCGCAGCCAGAACCTCCTGTGGCTGAGCCACCGCTGGAAGAACATCAGCGACTCCACCGACAAGATCGAGATGTCGCTGTTCTTGGTGAATGACAAGGATCTGAAGACGAAGTTCGAGATTCCGACCGAGGCGAGTGCCGATGTCACGCTGCGCCGTCTGCAGAGCTTTCACCTGAAACCCGGTGAGGCGTTCCACTGGACCTGCGGCACTGCCAAAGGCGATGGCCAGGCCGATGCCCAGGGTCTGATCACCATTCCCGCGTTGAAAATGACAGCGGAGCCAGCCCCATTGAGTGTGACCCGCTAAACACGAAGTGTGGAACGTCGACAGTGCCACGCCGTCGACAGGCACTGGCCATGGAATCGGGTTGTTGCCACCCGCTTCCAATGATACAGTGGTACTACAATGGTCGACCATTTCAGGGGAGGAGCATCCGACGATGATCAAGCACCTCGTGAAACACGGAAATAGTTGGGCGCTGGTCATCGACAAGCCCATACTGGACTTGCTCAAGATCGATCCCGAGCAGCCGGTGGAGCTGACCACCGATGGCCGGACAGTCACGATCACCCCGACCACCGACTCGCACCAGAAAAAGGTGCGAGAGGCCCGGAAGAAAATCAATGACCGCCACGCGAAGGCGTTTAAGAAGCTCGCGGAGTAGGCGATTGTGATCGAGTTTCTGACCCTGGATGATGTGCTGGAAACCCATCGCGAACAGATTCGCGTTTACGGGGGGAGCGACGGCCTGCGGGATGCGGGCCTGTTGGAGTCGGCACTGGCCCAGCCCTCCGCGCAGTTTGGTGGAGTCCATCTTCATCAGGGTCTGTGCGCGATGGCGGCCGCGTATCTGTTTCACCTCGTTCAGAACCATCCATTTATGGATGGGAACAAGCGAGTCGGGCTGGAAGCTGCATTGTTGTTTCTGGAGATCAACAACTTCCCGATCCAGGTGGAGGACGACGAGTTGATCGATCTGGTGCTTTCTACTGCGCAAGGGCAGACCTCCAAGGCGGCCATCGCGGAGTTCTTCCGGCAGCATGCGGAATGATCCGGACATGGTGCTTACTCATACCGCAGTGCATCGATCGGGTCCAACTGACTCGCGCGCCTAGCCGGATAGAACCCGAAGAAGACTCCGACGGCAGCGGCGAAGAGAAACGCCACCAGCGCCGCCGTGAGTGACACTTGGTGGGTCCACTTCGTGCCCGAAGTGAAGGTGTTGATCAGCGTCACCATCCCGATCGAGGCGGCCACCCCGAGTCCGAACCCGATCATCCCGCCGACGCACGAGAGCATTACCGCCTCGACCAGGAACTGCTTGAGGATGTCTCCCGGCGTGGCCCCGACCGCCATGCGGATGCCGATCTCCCGCGTCCGCTCGGTGACCGAGACCAGCATGATATTCATGATCCCCACGCCGCCCACGATCAGCGAAATCCCCGCGATACTCGACAGCATCAGCGTCAGCGTGCCGGTAATCATCCCCAGCACGTTGGCGATCTCGGTGGTGTTTGCGACCTTGAAATCGCGCGGTTCACCGGCCTGAATGTGGTGCCGCTCCAGCAGCAGTTGATCGGTTTCGGCCTGGGCCTGAGCCATCAGCGTCGTCGTGCGGGCCGAGGCCATGATCGCATGCACGTTGTCAAACTCCGACCCCTGCAACCGCTTGCGGACCGTGGTGTACGGCATCAGGATGATGTTATCCTGGTCCTGTCCCACCATGTTCGCCCCCTTTCTCTCCAACACTCCCACTACGCGGAATGGGATATTCTTCACGCGGACCGTGCTGCCGATCGGGTCTTCCGTCTGGAACAGCTTGACCACCAGCGTGTGCCCAATGACGCACACCTTGTTCGCGCTCGACACATCGCGATCGGTAAAGAACTCCCCGCTGTGGACGCCCCAGTTGCGGACGATCAGATAGTCCTCGCTGACCCCTAGCATGTCGTTCGGAGTCGTATTCGCGCTGCCATAGATGACCTGTCCCCCGGCACCCACGATGGGAGAGGCTGCGAGAATCGACGGGCACTCGTTCGCCATCGCCACCGCATCACGGGCATTGAGCTTCACCGAGTTGCTC
>JAYTFV010000228.1:0-19531 GCA_043734065.1 Planctomycetota bacterium | reverse complement strand
AGGAACGGCTCGGCAGGAGCCTCGCCCTCCCGGTTGGCATTCGCCATCGATAAACGGGACGCACATACCGCGCAGGCACCACGCTGCGTTTTGGGTTTGTATTTCTGGGTCAAGTCCACCACGATACGGGCTCAAGTCGGTGATCCGGCACGGTGTCGGCCCCGCTGGACACCGGGTTTTGCGACGAGCCAGCGTGCTGCACTTCGCCCCCCTGCTGAGGCCCTGCGGAGTTTATGGAACTTCTTGTCGTCCTGTTGATGGTGATCGTCAATGCGATCTTCGCCGCCTATGAGATCGCGTTGGCCTCGGTCAGCGTATCGCGGTTGCAGGGGTTGGTCCGCGATGGACGCGCCGGAGCCGCCTCGGCGCTGCAGATGAAAGTGGACATCGAGAAGAGCCTCGCGGTGGTTCAGCTCGGCATCACCCTCGTCGGTTTGATTACCGGGGCCGCTGGGGGGTCCAGTGCGGGGGAGTACATCCAGCCGGTGCTTCAGCGCTGGGGTATGAGCCATTTCTCGGCTCAACTGCTGGCCATTTTGGTCATCGTGATTCCGCTGACCGCAATCTCGATCGTGATTGGAGAACTGGTCCCCAAGCTGTTCGCTCTCCGCAATAAGGAGTGGGTCTGTCTGCGGCTGTCGCCTCCGATGAAGTGGATCGCCACGAGCGTGTGGCCCGCGGTGTGGATGCTGGAGACCTCGGCGTCGGGGTTGATGGACCTGAGCGAAAAGATCTGGACGCCGAAGCCGCATGCGGATGCGCGGACGGAGGCGTTGGAGTTGCAGGAGCTGCGGGCGATTGCCAGCCTGGCGCGGACCTCGCGGCTGATCGGCGCGCGCGAGGAGAACATCATCCTCGGTGCCGCCCGGCTGTCGAGCCGCCCGGTCGAAGAGGTGATGCTCCCCGCCGAGCACATCAGCATGCTGAACTTCAATGACTCGATCGGCGACAGTCTGGTCCGCGCGCACCTCGACATGCACACGCGGTTCCCGGTCACCAGCGAGCCGGGGAATCCGCAGAAGATCATGGGCTATGTGACCTTCAAAGACATCATTGCCTTCATGAAACTCAATCCGCTGGACCCCTCACTGAAGGGGATCGTGCGGAACATCCCCCGCATGCGCAACAACCAGGTCATCTCCAATGTCCTGGAACAGCTGATGAAGATGCACACGCACATCGCGCTGATTTGCAATGAGTCGGGGACCGTGCTGGGGATGATTACCCTGGAAGATATTATTGAGGAGCTGATCGGCGACATCCAGGACGAGTACGATCTGCTCCCCGCGCACGTGGTGAAGTCGGGGGCGGGCTGGGTGGTGGGTGGCGGAATCTCGCTGCCGAAGCTCAAGGAGCAGACGGGGGTCGATTTGGAATCCACGATGCCCGAGGGAGAGGTCCACAACCTCAGCGGCTGGGTGATCGGCCACCTGGGCGAGCCCCCGACCGGCGGCGAGGTCGTCGATCAAGCGGGCGTGCGGGCCTTGGTGCGCAAGGTCCGTCGGCAGCGCGTCCTGGAAGTCGCGTTGATCACGCCGCAGGGGTGAAGTTCTGATCGCTCTGATCGTTGAAGTCGGAAGACTTCTGGCGGGTCGCGGTCGACGGTGTCGTCTGGGCCACTCCGCGCATGAACACCTTTCGCATGACCATGTCATCGGAGTCAGGCCCCCAGACGCAAACATCGTCCAGGACACGATTGTAACGATTCCATCGATTATGCCTGCCACGCACGTCACAGCCTTCCGAATTTGGTGAACTTGCGATCCCACAAATCATGGATCTGAGCCGATACAACAGGCGAGGCAGGACATACCCGCTGTCAACTCACAGAAGTGACTGCTGGAGTTCAGCCTTGAGGCTGCTTCGACCGCGCTGGGTGATCGGGCATTGCCAGCCCAAAGACAGGCTAAAGCCTGAACTCCAACAGTCGAACCGATGTGACATGCAGTTTATCGGGCCACAGATTCATCAGTCACCGCGACCGATGTGGAATGAGCTGAGGTGCTGCGATGGATCGCGATCCCAAATTCTGGACTCAGGCGTTTGTCTGCGTGATCGTGTGTTGCTTGTGCTCGATTCGTGACGCAGTCGGGCAGACTGGAACGCGATCCGGCCAACCCACAGCCAACGGGCAGTTTATCAATCGGATTTATCACGATGCGGAAGGCGATCACAAATATGTGGTCTTCGTCCCGGCGGGCTACACACCGACCAAGCAGTGGCCGACGGTGTTGTATCTGCACGGGGCGCACTGCCGTGGCAAGGACGGACGCGCTCAACTCGTATCGGGTTTGGCCCCAGCGATCAAGCTGCGAGTGAACGATTATCCGTTCCTCGTGGTCTTTCCGCAGTGCGAAAACACGCACAGTCTGCTGCTTCAGGGGTGGAGTGAGGAGTACGACGACGCGGATCGGGCACTCAAAATCCTCGATACCGTGGAGCAAGACTACAGCGTCGACCAGAGCCGTGAAATCCTGATGGGATCGTCGATGGGGGGCACGGGCGTGTGGGAGATTGGAGCCCGCATGCCCGAACGTTGGTCGGCTCTCGTGCCGTCTGCGGGCTATGGCAACCCCGCTCTGGCCGTGAAGGTCGCGAAGATTCCCATCTGGTCGTTTCATGTGACCAACGACAAGCTCACTCCCGTGACCGTGGCCCGGGATATGGTGACGGCCGTGCGCGCTGCGGGGGGCAGCGCGTTCCTCTCCGAGGTCGATGGGCCACGTCATGCCGACTGCAACATGTCATTCCTGCAGCCGGCGTTGCATCAGTGGCTGCTCGATCCCCGACGGGATCCCGATCTCGAGCATCTGGTCTGGAAGTGGCCTGCGGGCTTCAACGAGGGATTTGAAGACGAAGTGGCCTATGTGCCGGGAGCCGAAATCTCCGGAGCAATTCAGATGCGAGTCTGTCCGGATGTGCTGGAATCGCTCGCCTACGCCTTGCCTCTGAAAATGGCGACTCAACCCATGGCGGGCACCGCGCCGAACAAACGCGAATCCAAACGGGTCGGGTTCTGGCCCTTCGATGTCGCCATGTCGGGGATTCAATACCGGGGTCAGTTGGAACGAGCCCAGATTCTCCCGATGGATGACGGCCTCCTGCAGATCCAACTCGGGCTGCGGCAGGTCACGATGACGATTGCGAATTCACAGATCGAGAGTGGCTGGCTGCTCTCGGCGTCCACGGGCCGCATGCACATCGTGATGGGGCATCGAGCTCCCGTGTGGCTCACCGTGAAAGTCCGCCCTCGGGTGGAGAATCGTCAGTTGCGACTGGAGTTGGTGCGAGTCGATTTTCAGATTCCGGCCAATAATTGGTACGTGACGAAACCTGCGGGAGTGCATGTCCGCGGGATGCCGTTTCTGAAAAGGCAGGTCTCCGACGGACTGGTCAAGGGTGTGTACGAGAGCAAGGCAGACATCGAGCAGCAAGTTCGATCGAGTGTGCAGAGCATGCTCCCGGAGATGGAAGCCACGCTGAATCAGCAGTTCCAAACCCCGCTGAAAGTCAACGAGCTGGCGATCCCCGTCTGGCATCCGCGCGTCAAGATTTGGCCCGAACAGTTGAGCATCGATCGACGCGGCATGAAGCTCGTCCTGGGTGCGACGTTCGCCAAGTTGGGCGATACACCGGCCGACTTCACGGTGCGGAAGTACTCCTCGCCATTGACCGACCGCCTCGATGCACTGGAATCGGGGGTCGAGGTCGCGGTCTCGGAACATTTCACCCCCGCCTACACAGAACTCATGATCGCAGGGGGCGTGAATGATCTGCAGGCCGCCGATTTCCGGCTCCCGGAATTCGACGCCTTGAACGATCGAGCTTTTCTGGAGCAGATGATCCCCGACCTGAAACTGCTCGGGAACGACACCGAAGCCACGGTCTCGTTTCAGTTGTTGCAGCCCGTACGCTTTCAGGATCTCGATCCCACCACCACCCCTGGCGTGGGCACGAGAATCATGTTCCCCCAATTGCGGACACTCGTTTCGACTCGACACGTGGGCGAAAGGAAATGGAAGCCTTACGTGGAAGTGGATCAGGAAGTCAGCCGTGACTACGAGATGTCGGTCGGTCGCCGAGGCTTCTCGGCGCGATCGGTCCGCCTCCAGGAAGTCTCCGAATTGCGTTTATTAACGACAGGCAGATTCGCCGAGGGTGTCGTCCCGCAACAACCGGACATCCATCTGGAGCCACTCATCGCGCAGCTCGACCTAGCCCTGAAAGCGGCCTGTGGCCAGAGCGAAATACTCTCCGTCCCTGCCAAGGACTTTGATCTGATCGGCGTGCCGTTGCGGCTGGAAAAACTCGATCGGGCCGAGGGGCTGATGTTCGTGCAACAGCAGATTCCTGGAATCGTCGTGACCAATTCCACGACGAAACCGATGACCTATCAAGTCCGAGCACCGTTCGCCGCGTGGGGGCCGGTTCAGCCGATTGCTCCCGGAGAGCGGTTGGAACACACTGCTCCCTACCCGCTCCTGTGGCAGTGCCAGCATTCGGGCCAGACCCTGTCGCACACACTCCCGATGGGCCGGGAGGCAGCCGTCCACGATCAGCCGACTCCCGGTTTGATTCTCCTGACGGACGATCCCACGCCCGAAGAAGCGGATCAGATGGGAATCATGCTGAAGTTTTTGGGATATTAGGGGGCAGCAAAAGGTCAGCTTCCTTGCGGCCCGCTATTTCTCATTCTTCTGGCCCCTCACGGGCGGGATTGTGGCCCCTTCCGCGTAGAACTTCATCGAGATCGAGTTCACGCAGTGCCGCGTGTCTTTCTGGGTCAGCCCTTCGCCCAGAAAGACATGCCCCAGATGCCCGCCGCAGTTCTGGCACAGGATCTCGGTCCGCCGCCCGTCGTGGTCGATCCTCTGACGCACTGCTCCGGGGATCTCGTCGTCAAAGCTCGGCCAACCGCAGCCGCTTTCAAACTTGTCTGTGGATCGATAGAGCGGCGCATTACAGCGGCGGCAGACATACGTCCCCGCGTCCTTCTTGTCGGTGTATTCGCCCACATAGGGCGGCTCGGTCCCCGCACGCACAATCACCCGCTCTTCGGCGGGGGTCAGCGGGTTGTATCGGACTGCGTTCGTATCAGCGGCGTGGGAGTCAGTGGACATGGTTTTTTCCTGAAGGTTCGTCGTTGCAGCCTCATCCACACCGCTACAACCCGAGACGAACGTAGCCAGACACAGAGCCGAAGACGCGATCAGCCCGAGAGCCTTCGTTGGCAGGTGAGACATGGAGGACTCCGGAAAGAGGATCAGCCAGACTATTCTAATCAAATCTCCCACGGAGATGCCGCAGCGAACCGCCAGGTTTCACTCTTTCCGTCCCCGCCGCCGCTCGCTGGGGCTTGGCGTTTCGAGCAAGCAAACAGACTTCCGAAGTCTTGGCTCACACATCGGCACGTCGAGCGAGCTCGGCGGCTCACGTCATCAAGCAGCCATCCGTTCAGAGGTACTGATTAATCACGTTCTCCAAATACTCCTGTCTCCCCGATTCGTTCGGGGCCGCTTCGCCCTTGTCGGAGATGTACTTCTCGCAGTCGGCGAAGCTGGCTTTGCCGCTGTCGATCTTCTTGCCGAAGGCGGTGTCGAAGCTGCGATAGCGGGTCTTGACGAAGTCGTCGAGGATGCCATCCTTGCGAATGGCGGCGGCGATCTTGGCCCCTCTTGCAAAGGCGTCCATGCCGCCGATGTGGGCGTGGAACAGATCGATCGGCTCGAAGCTTTCGCGGCGGACCTTGGCGTCGAAGTTCACGCCGCCCGGCTTCAGGCCCTTCTGCTTCAGGATCACCAGCATCATCTGCGTGGTCAGGTAGATATCCGTCGGGAACTGATCGGTGTCCCAGCCTAACAACAAATCTCCGGTGTTGGCGTCGATCGAACCGAGGGCGTTGTGGATGCGGGCGTACTCCAGTTCGTGCATCATCGTGTGACCGGCCAGCGTGGCGTGGTTGGTCTCGATGTTCAGCTTCACGATCCCGTCCAGGCCGTTCCGTCCGATGAAGTTCAGGCAGGCTGCGGCGTCGAAGTCGTACTGGTGCTTGGTCGGCTCTTTCGGCTTCGGCTCGAACAGGAACATCCCCTGGAAGCCGATCGACTTCGCATGGTCGTGGGCCATGTGCATGAACTTGGCGAGGTGGTCCAGCTCGCGCTGCATGTCAGTGTTGTAGAGGTTGTGGTATCCCTCGCGACCGCCCCAGAAGACGTAGTTCGCACCACCCAGCTCGTGCGTGACTTCGATCGCCTTCTTCACCTGTGCCGCTGCGTAGGCAAACACATCCGCGTTGCAGGTCGTCGCCGCTCCGTGCATGTAACGCGGGTGGCTGAACAGGTTCGCCGTGCCCCACAGCAGTTGGATGCCGGTTTCCTTCTGCTTGGCCTTGAGCTTCTGGGCGATCTCGTCGAAGTTCTTGTTGTTTTCCTTGAAGCTGGCTCCTTCGGGGGCCACGTCGCGATCATGCCAGCAGTAGAACGGAGCCTGCAGCTTCTGCATGAACTCGAACGCCGCATCGACGCGATTCAAGGCGTTGCTGACCGAATTGGAGCCATCATCCCAGGGCCGCTGGAGGGTCGCCGAGCCGAATGGGTCCGAACCGGTGCCGCGGAAGGTGTGCCAATAGCAGACCGAGAATCGGAACAGGTCCTTCATCTTCTGCCCCTCGATGACTTCATCGGGGTTATAGTGCTTGAAGGCGAGCGGGTTCTTAGAGGTCGGACCTTCGAACTCGATCTTGGGGACGTTCGGGAAAAACTCGGCCATGAGTTGCTCGCTCAGCAGTGGATGACGGGAGAGGCTTGAACGGGAGAAGTTTAGAGGGGACGCTCCGCTGCGCAAAGCCTTCGCGTCGCGGCTAGATGGGGTGCATCGCTACTTCCCCTTGATGATGTGTCCGACTTCGCCGAGGGCGGCGTCGAGGGCGTGGTCCTTGCCGCCTTTGATGCCAGCGGCTGCGACACGCAGCGCGGCGTCGAACAGGCCGCCGGACTCCGTGTTGGTGCCGGGGGCCTCATTGGCCATGATGCCGCCGGTCGGAGGCGTGAGGAGTTCGCCTTGCGGCTCGTGACGATTCACCGTGAACACATCCGAAGAGCCGGAAGCGTTAGCGCCCGGAGCCTTCCCCTTGTTCTTCTTGGCCGCTTCAATGGCATCCACCAGCTTTTGCAACTGCTCCGTCGGGCGTTGGAACCAGTCCCAGCACCAGAGGTGGTGCAGTGTCCAGCCTTGAGCTTGCAGCACCTGATCGCGGAGGCGGTCGCGGTCGCGGGCGGTCCGCGCGGTCTTATAGGCGTTCCCATCGCACACGACACCGACCAGATACCGTCCCGGTTCGGCGGGGTCGACGATGGCCAGGTCGATGAACACGCCGGCCACGCCGACGTGGGTCTGGCACTCGTACCCCCGCTTCTTGAGTTCGACTTGCACGACCTCGGGGAACTTGTCGTCGGCCACCGCCCCCTTCACCGCTTCGGTCGGAGCTCCCTTCTGGGCGTAATCGAGAAAGGCCCGGAAGACCGCTGGCCCGCGCCCGCTGGCCCGCGTGAGATCGATATCCTCGGCCTTCATCGACGAGAAGATTTCGCAGCGGCGCTTGGCCCGCGTCATCAGCACATTGAGGCGGCGCTCACCCCCCTGCCCCGACACCGGACCGAAGTTCAACAGAATCTTGCCGTTCTCATCGGGTCCGTACCCGACCGACACGAAGATCACATCGCGCTCGTCCCCCTGGATGTTCTCCAGGTTCTTGACGAAGAACGGGTCGGCAGAGTTGGGGTCAAAAAACGATTCGAGGCCGGGGTTCTCCTTGCGGAGTTTCTCGACCGCCTTGAGGACCGCATCCCGTTGCGTGACCGAGAAGGCCCCGACGCCGAGCGTCCACTGCGGATGCGCCTTGGCGTGATCGATCACCGCTTGGGCCACGGTCTGGGCCTCAATGAGATTGACGCGGTTGACGAACTTCCCCGTCTCGATGAACCGGTATTTGAGGCCCAGCTCGCTGGTGCGTTCGGGGCTGGGGATGATGTACAGGTTGTTGTCGTAAAACTCGCGGTTGGAGACGGCGATCAGCGACTGGTGCTTACTGCGGTAGTGCCAGCGGAGCATCCGCTGCGGCATGTTGCTGGCGATGCACAGGCCCAGAACGCTCTCGACATCGCCAGCCTGCATGTCGGGTTCGTCGGCGTCGTGCGAGTCGACTTCGCCCAGGACCGTGCCGAAGAACTGCGTGGGCGGCATCTGCTTATCGTCTCCGACGCAGACCATCTGGCGGCAGCGGGCCGCCGCACCGAGGGCCTCGACCGGGCGGACCTGGCTGGCCTCGTCGATCAGCAGCACGTCGAACTCGAGGCCGCCGGGTTCGAGGAACTGCGACACCGAGAGCGGGCTCATCATGAACACCGGCTTCACCGCTTGGATGGCGTGTCCGCATTTGCCGATCAGTTGCCGCAGCGGGATCTGCCGCCGCTTCTTCTGCATCTCATGCCGCAGGATGGTGACTTCTTCGTAGAAGTCGAGCTTGCGTGGGCGGGTCAGGCACTCGAAATGACTCGACGCGATCTCCGCGCGGGCCAGGTCGATCCGCTGCTGATCGAGCTGGCGGAACTCGACGATCGTGCGCTCGAACTTCCCGCCGTCGAACTGGGCGAGCTCGGGGATTTGCTTGAGCAGGTGCCGGAACAGGGTTTCGAGGTGGGCGAACGACAGGGCTTGCTTTGCCCCTGCCGGAGCGATGCGTCCGGCGTCGATCCGCTGCAAGAGTGCCCCATCGGCGATCTTGCCGACCTGCTCGCGGAGTTGTGTGTACCGCTGCCATTG
This sequence comes from Planctomycetota bacterium, assembly GCA_043734065.1. Classification (GTDB taxonomy): domain Bacteria; phylum Planctomycetota; class Planctomycetia; order Planctomycetales; family Planctomycetaceae; genus TH-plancto1. Next base: position 10,711 of record JAYTFV010000228.1, on the reverse strand, counting down.
GAGCAGCCCCTCGGGCTTCGACTGCCACAACCCGAGTCGCGCGACCAACTCGTCGAGCGGCGTCTGCACTGCTCCGCCGAGTTGCGCGAGTCCGTCGGTGAGCGGATTCTTGCCGAGGCCGTTCTTCGTCGGGTCCGAGATCGGAACGGTCGCGGGAGCAAACGCCTGCGGGACATCGAGTTTGAGTGACGAACACAACCCGAGCAGGTCGCGAACTCCTTCAGCGAGCAGCTTCTCCAACTGGTCGGCCAGAGCCTTGATCCCGGCAGGTTCGTCCACGCGCGGCAGCATCGCCCGATAGCGAGGTGAAAGACCGCCTGCCGCACAATCGGCGTCCCACTTCTCGAACGTCCCGATCAGGCCCCAATCGGTCTGCTTCCCGGCCCAGAACTTGCCGAACGCCTTGGTGCCCAGGTCGCTGGCCTCGTCGAGGGTCTTGATCCCCTTCCGACGTTCGGCGAGCAGGTTGAGGATCTCCAACCGAGCGGGGAACTCTGCCGGTTGCGGTCCGGCCAGGACACTCCTGAGAACCCCGCGAGCCGCCCGATACGCCCCGTGAAACATGCGGAAGAACCCCTGGCCGTACTTCGCATAGTCATCGCGAGCCGTGGCCACATCAACCTCCCAGGCCGACTCGACAACGACCCTTTTCAGCTTCTCCTGCGCCGTCACGATCGCGCGGGCCGACTCGCCCAACTTGGCCACCGCCGCCCGGTGATCGACCCACGCGGGGCTGGCCAACGCCGCGATGTCACCCTGCGGAACCCCGAGCAACGCCCGTACCGTCTTGAGCAGCCGATGCACCGCGTCGAGCGTCGTCGGGACATCATCGTTGAGCCGCGCTGCCAGTGCCCGCGCGGCATCGAGGATCCCACTCAGCTTCGTCGCCACACCCGGGGCCGGAGCCACGGCCCGTTGCAGATCGAGCGGTTGCAGGCTCTCCAACTTCGACCCGCGCCACGGATGCTGCGCGGCGTTCCCCATCTCCCCGAGCAACCGGGCGTAGTCGTCGAGTTGGCGATGGTACGCCTGGACCTCGTCGGGCTTCCACTTCTCGGCCCCGGCCAGTTCGAACTCCGGCATCGGAGCGCCTTCTGCTCGCAAGCGAATCAATTCGGTGAGGATCTGATACGGCGTCAGACCCGACGGAGCGACCACCGTGTGCATGCGGTCGACATGCTGGTTCAGGGAGTCGCGAACCTCGGTCAGGCGGGCGACCGTCCCGGCCAGTTCCGGCGACTCCAGCGGCTTGCCGAGCTTCAGCACGCGCTCGATCTCGGTCAGCACGACCTTCTTATTCGCCATGTCGCTGTGCAGTTCGAGGCACATGTCCCCGATGCCGATCTTCTCCAGTCGCCGCTTGACGACCTCCAGAGCCGCCATCTTCTCGGCCACAAACAGGATCGTCTTCCCGCTCTTCACTGCTGCGGCAATCATGTTGGTGATCGTCTGCGACTTGCCGGTTCCGGGGGGGCCTTGCACGACGAGGTTGCGGCCCATCGCGACTTCGGCGACGACGAGCGACTGCGAACTGTCGCAGTCGATGACGTGGCTGGTCGTGGCCGGTGAGAGCAGGTGGTCGAACCGCTGGCCGTCCTCGACGAGCGGCGGGGCGGCAGCGAATCCCTCACCCAGCAAGGCGCGGATCAGCGGGCGATCAGTCAGCTTCTCCGACTCCGGCCAGGTCGCCGGGTCGAGGTCACGGTACATGAGTAATTTCGAGAACGAGAAGAACCACAGCACCATGTCATTGGGGAGTACCTCCCACGTGCGCTGGTCCTTGACCGCCTCAGCGACCTGTTGCAGGTAGGCCGAGGGGACGAGATCGTCGACATCCTCCGGAGGAGCGGGGAGCGCGATCCCGAAGTCCATCTTGAGTCGCGTCCGCAGCGTCAGGTTCGACTCGATCTCATCTCCGTTCGACACCAGATTGAACCGCGAGCCAGCCCCCGTGCGTTCCAGTCGGACCGGGATCAAGAGCAGCGGGGCATGTCGTGGAGTGCCGGGATCGTCCGCCTCGAACCACTTCAAGAACCCCAGAGCCAGATACAGAACATTGACCCCTTGCTCCTGAAATGATGCCGTGCCATCGGTGAACAGGCCGAGCAACCGCCGGTCGAGTTCCTCGGGGTCGAGGACCGTGTGCAGCACGGCGTCGCTCTGCCGCTCGGCCTGCGTCATCGGCTTGGCCGTGGCCAGTGGCTTGGCGGCGGAGAGCGACTTCTTGGTCACCCGTTTCACAGGGGCCTTGACCGCTGCGGTCGTCTTCTTCGTGGCCCGTTTCTTCGGAGCGTCCTCAGCGTCGGCGTTCGCAGCCGGTTCCTCGGTCAGCGGCTCGGCGTCGGCGGGGGCTGCCTCTTCGGTCGCCTCGACAGCGGCGAGTTCCCCCTGCTCAAACCGCATGGGCTTGGCATCGGTCACGAGCAGGTGGAACACCTGATCGGCCAGTTCGTCCTGGATCTCCAGGCTCAGGCCGGAGTCCTGATCCCGCTTCGTATCGAGGAGGCGGTTCTGTGTCGAGAGTTCCAGCAGATCCCGCCGCGCCACTTCGAGTTGCTTAAGAAGTTGTTCACCCGTGGACATGGTTCGACCCAAATTGGAGTAGCTCAGGAGAAGGGTAAGCGAGATGCTACCGCAACGCCCCGCGAATCGCACCTGTTTTGCCTCGGCGTTCACAGATCAGGATCGGCAGGTTCCGATGGCTGGCGAGGCCGCTCATTCCTCGTGAATGGCCTCCAGCGGTTGGAGGCGACCCGCGCGAATCGCCGGGAGAGCTGCCGCCATCAGGGAGAGCAGAATGCCGACGAGCAGATAGCCTCCCAGGAGTTGGTAATCGACCGTAAAGGGGACGCCGTGTTCGGTCACGCCTTGAAATGACATCGTAATCAGGAACGCCATCAGCACACCGACAATGACTCCCGGCACGAGAGCCAGCAGCCCCAGCACGAACGCCTGAAACAGAAACATCCGGAACACCTGCAACCGCGACATCCCAACCACACGCAGCACGCCGAGCTGGCGGGTTTGCTGGATGACACTCATCGTGAGCGTGTTCACAATAGCGAATCCCGCAATGACCAGGGCCAGAGTCAGGATCATCCACAGCCGACTCGTCAGGCCGGAAATCATGCCGCGCACCAGGTTGCGAAGATCCGACAGGGACTGAAAGATGAGTCCCTGTTGTCGGGACATGGCGCGGAGTGCGACGCCCACTTGCTCCGTTGCAGACGGGTTGGTTCGAATCCCATAGACTTGGGCGGGCCGGATCGGAAACAACTTCTCGGCAGCCGCCTGATCCATGATGATCATCAACCCTCCGGAGGTGTACTCGCGGGCGATGCCAGCGACTCGGATCGAATGGCTGACCCCGGAGACTTCCAGGCGAATTGCATCGCCCGGCTGGCACCCGAGCCGATGGGCCAGGACGGTCCCGATCACGGCCTCCTCGGCCAGGAGTTGATCTCGCACGCGGGTCACATCTCCCTGCACGAGATCGAGCGGCAACTCGTCATAGCCCTCCACCTGCCGGGTCATCAAGGTCGCCGTCGTGCCCTCAATCGAGGCCAGAGAAAACGAAATCCGGTCGATGAACTCAATCCCGGAGATGGCACCGAGTTTTGATTCCAGATCATCCGGGAGTGAATCCGCCGCGGACATGTCGACCCGTGGACGACTGGCCCGCAACAGAAAATCGGAGGTGAGGGTCCGGTCGAGCCACGACCGGACATCCCCGGTGACGGACAGTGTCGTATCGCCGATACTGATGCTGGTGGCGGACACGACAAACAGCACGGCCGTGGTGAGTACCGTTCGTCCAAAGTTGTCCAACAACTGCCGCTGACCGAGCTGGGCTTCGACGGGAAAGACTCGACCGATCAGCCGATACAGCACGTCGGAAACGGGACGGATCAGCGCAGGCAGGCAGAGCAGGCTGGCAATCAACACCAGAGCCACCCCCCCAATCGCGGTCTCCTCTTCCAGGATGCCCAGCGAGGTGCAGTAGAACAACAGCGCGGCGGTACACCACACCACAATGCTCCAGACTGCGGCAGGTCGCGTCGAGAGGGCGCGATGCGGGGCGGTGGCGGATTTGAGTACCCCCAGCGGTGGCGCTTGACAGGCCGTTCGAGCCGGATGCCAGACCGCAACCAGCGTCACGACCGGGCCAAAGACGAGCCCGGCCAGCAGGGCGTGGGGCTGGATCGCCAGGTGGACCATCTGGGTGAACCCAAAGATATCCTGCATGCCCTGAGCCATCGCGCTGCTGCCCGCAATCCCCAGCACAATTCCCACGACGGTTCCGATGCCGCCCAGAAACAGAGCCTCGCGATACATCGACGCGCGGACTTGCGTCGTCGTCGCCCCCACAATGCGGAGCAGGGCGATCTGGCGCTGTCGTTCGGCCACCGACATCTGAAACGTATTGATCACGATGAAGATGGCCGCCACCACCGACAACAGGGCGGCCACTTGGAGACTGAAGTTGATGATGGCCTCGGTCGGACGACTCAAGTCCGATGCGGACGCCGATTTGTTCAGAAGCAGGGAACTCGAAAGCAGTGGCTGGAGTGTCGCAGCCACGCGGTCCGCGTCGACTCCCGGCTGCAGCACGATTTTCAGCGAGGTGGCCGAATCGGGAGCTTCCTCCAGTGGGCCCGCAGCGGACAGGGGCATGAACAGGGAGGCCGTCTCTTCCACGGCACCGATCCCGGTCGGCTTCAGAATCCCGACGACGGTTCGTCGAATCATCCACTGCTGACCGCGCACCCGCAGTCGCACGTCGTTGCCGACAGACAGGCCCAATCGTTCCGCGACACCCGCTTCGAGGCAGACCTCATCCGGCTCGGTACACCTCTTCCCCGACACGAACTCGAAATCGCGAATGCTCCGGTATTGCTCCAAATCGACTCCTAGCGAGATCCCTTTCACCTGCTGGCGTCCGGCGACCATCACGGAGAAGACCCGAAACACCGGAATAGCCGCCTCGACTCCCGGCTGGTTCGCGACCGGCGGCAGGCTGTCCAGCGGAAACGCCTCGCCGTCCGCGGACACGATCTCCAGCGCCACTCGTGAGGCCAGCGTCTCATGCAGAGCGTCGAGCTGACTGTGCGTCGCTGCCGTCGATTGCAGCACGGCCACGACGGCTGCGACACCTCCGGCAATGCTCAGGATGGTGAGCAGGGTCCGCACCGGTCGCAACCGGATGTTGTTCCAGCAGAAGCTCCAGGGGATCATCCGCCGATCTCCAGATGCAGTGCCGCCATCCATTCGGCGTCCTGGCTGGGAGCTCCATCGAAACGGATTCGGCCATCGAGTAAGACGATCAGCCGATCGGCCTGCGAGGCCACCCGGATGTCATGAGTGACGACCACGACGGTCTGCTGGCCCTGGTGGGCGACTTCGTGCAGCAAGCGCGTGATATCGCGACCTCGAGCCGTGTCCAGATTCCCCGTCGGTTCATCGGCAAGTACCAGCGACGGATTGATCACCAGCGCCCGGGCGATGGCCACACGCTGTTGTTCACCACCCGATAATTGCGAGGGCAAATGCCGCAACCGATGGGACATGTCGACCCGTTCTAAACTTTTCAGCGCCCGAGGTACGGCCTCCTGTTGAACCATGCCATCCAGGACCAGAGGCAACGTGACGTTGTCCATGACGCTCAACGTCGGCACCAGATTGAACGACTGGAAGATGAACCCGATCCGTCGGCGGCGCAATAGCGTGAGGTCGAAATCTCGCAGTCCGGCCAGGTTCTGCCCATCGATCCAGATCTCACCCGAGGTGGGCGGTTCGATCCCGCCCAGGATGTGCAGCAGCGTACTCTTGCCCGACCCGCTGGGGCCCATGATGGCGATCATCTGCCCGCGCGGGATAGACAGCGTGACATCACAGAACGCCTGGACCTCGACCCCTTCGTGGACGAAGGTCTTGGAGAGGTTCTTCGTGCGAATGACCTCGTCACTCGGATTTACCGGGGTCTTCAACTGCGGAACCTCGCCCATGCCACACCCTGGACTCCACCCTGGCCGACGACAGGATGCTGCCCGTCGCCGCGTCATGGGGAGCCAGTACATCCACCGACCGGCAGTGTGGCGGTGGCTGTCACCAAACGCAAACGCCCGCTGTTAAGAAGTGGCGTGTTTCGACACTCCGCGATAAAGCCGACAGGTTTCCCGCAGGTTCAGCACTCCCACAGCAGTTCACCGCGAGCCATTCATCGTGGCCAGAAGAAGTTGGGGGTACACAGATTTCACAGGTTTTCACAGATTCGCAACCGGCTGCTGCGGCGACTTTGGAGAGATGCGGCCACAGCCTTCCGAATCTGTGAAAACCTGTGAAATCTGTGTACCAATCCTCTTCCTTCCTCGCGGGAACAGGCAGAGCGACGCCTGGCACTACGTGGGCCTGGCCGTTGGAAAAAAGCTGTCGGCTGTGGCGCGGAGTGTCCGTGTCTCCGCTGTTGGCGGGCACTGGCCCTGACTGGTCCGGCGCGACGGACCTTCGCCGAAGCTGCGTTCGCCAGAACGCGGGCGTCCAGGCTGACGCGCCCGCCTACTGGCAAGGGGCGGCTACGTCTCAATCGTGGCGGCCTGTGCATAGTCCCAGGCGGCGAACGACTGTCGCCATTGGTCTTGCAACTGCTCACAAATGGCGGGGGGGATGTCCGAGTGCTTGTTCTTCTGGTAGCTGGACTTGGCAGCCAGGTAGTTCTGAATCGTGGCCCGCCGGAGTTCGAAGTCCCCGAGACTCAGAGCGCGATAGGTCTCCTCCAGAACCGGGAGCGGGGTGCGGATCAGGTCTTCATAGGCCATCTCGTGGAACTGCCCCGCCGGGATCAACGACACCTGCTCAAAGTACGCGGCATAGAGCCGCCGATACATCTCGATGGCCATGTCGGAGATCGTCTCCGTCGGGTAGGTCTGCAAGCCCCACACCGGAATCACCTGACTCGCCATGTGGACCAGCGACCGATAGACATCGTACGGGTTGCGCCGCAGATGGATGAACTTGGCTCCGGGATACTGCTCCAGGATCAGGCGAATGCGGGCCGTGTGATTGGGCGACTTCAACAGCGGCTGCTTGCCATTTCGCAACGTGACCTTCCGCACGAACCGATCCAGATGCTGTTTCCAGACTTGCCGATCCTGATCGGGCACCTCGCGGAAATCGAGGAACCGATCGTACCTCGCGGCGTTCCGCGGAAAGGTCCAACTCAGCATGTTGGAGCGCCGCGACAGGATGGCCAGGGCCATCTCATCTTCCGCCGGTTCGCGCAACCCCATGTCCATGTTGTCCATGAACCGCTTTTTCGGAGTCATCAGATCCAACAGCGGCCGCAGCCACGACTCGCTCATTAAGAGTGTATGGGGATACATCGTCTGAAACAAATTCGGCGAAATAAACTGGTCGTCCAGATTGAGAATGTTATGCAGGTGCGTCGTCCCGCTGCGCCAGCTGCCGAGGATGAAGACCGGGTCGGACGGCTGCTGCGCGGACAACCGCTTCCGATAAATGGCCTCTTCGAACAGTCGACAGGCCGAGGTACTCAGGCTGCTCACCGTCAGGAACGCAGCCTTGCCCCAATACTGCGGGGAGACGCGAAACCCGTTCTCCGCGAGCAGGGCCAACCAGTCAGAGCAGGTGATCCCGGCAAGGCAGGCCGGCCCGAAATGCTGTACCAGGAAATTCTGCGGTGCGGCCATGAGAATGCGGGTTGTCCAGGGGAGTACCGGTCGTCAAGATCAGAGCATCCGATTGTCCAACCGTAGCCGTGGGCGTACAAGTGTGAAGTCTCCGCATTCAGGACATTTCGATGTTGGAAATCCGTCCCTTCGAAGGCACTCCGGAAGAACTCTCGGAGTTCGTGGTCGCTCAATGGCAAGCCACTTATGGCGGGAAGATGGCCGTCCCACGATGGAGCGGTGACTATTTTCGCTGGCAATTGAGAATGGACGAGCCCGAACAACGCCGGAACCTGATCGCGGCGTACGAGGGCACCCGTCTGGCGGGTGTCGTCCCTTTCTTTCCGATGCAGTTTTCTCTGGCGGGCGAACGCTTCGCGGCCTCGCAGGCCAGTTGGTTGAGCGTCTCTCCGAACTTTCGGGGACAGGGGGTCGCTGGCCAGATGATCGAACGCTCGCGGGCACTGCATCGTGAACTGGAGCTTCGATTCCAACTCGGGTTCGCCTACTACGGCCATCAATCCTCCAAGGCTCCGCGGTTCTGGCAGCGTACACAGGTGGCCACGACCGCGACCATCCGCAATGCCGGTTTCTGGGTCCGCGTACTCGATCCTCCGCAGATGGTCGACTGGACTCTCAGCTCTTTTGACCACTGGTTGACCAGGGTGTTCTCGCCCTTCTTGGGACTCCCCCGGATTCCGACCGTCCCCGGTCTGGTGATCCGTGCCGCCGAGCCGCGAGACATCGCGCCCTGTCTCGCACTCGTCGAGAAGTCGACCCGGCATTGTGACTTACGACTAGTCTGGGACGCCGATTCCCTGAGTCGGCAACTTGGGCTGCATGGATTCAGCCACGCCCTGGTCGCCGAAGAACACGGGGAAGTGCGGGGCTGTCTCACGTACCATCTACTGCCGATTCAGGGTCGCACGGAAGGTCTGTTTGCCATCCTCGATCTGGTGCTGGTGTCTGAACTCACGCGGCCCGCCCGGCGCGCCTTGCTGAATTCTGCCTTGCTGGCGATGAAACACCAGGGGGCCATCGCGGCCATGAAGTTGAGTATCGGGGACTACCCACGCAGCCTGTTTCTGGATTGGGGCTGGATGCCCCGACCCGCGGATTCCCATGTCCTGGTGACCTGGGCGGGTGTGCCTCAGCCGTGGCGCGCGCTGAATCGGATCCACGTTCTCTGGAGGTAATCCCGGGAAACCCGTGGAGTCAGTCTTTCCCGGCTTGGTGACGAGTCAGTGACTTCCAGAGGGTCCGCACTAAATTTCGGGGACTCAACGAAAACGCTCCCACCACGTACAGGAAGTTGAGGCTGGATAATACGGTGGTTTTCGGTGTGACGCACACATAACTATTCGACAGTATGGGACGAAACCGGGTCTTAAATTGTGTCATGCCTTTGGTGTTATATAACACATCACCCAGGTGATACCCAAACAGCAGCGACCAGCGCAGCAGCAGGCTGGATCGTTTACCCGTATACGTGTGAGTTCCCTTCCACAAGAGCAAGCAGAGCGACACCTCATCGACCCCCTCGGTCTTTAAGGCATCCACGACCCACTTGATTAAAAACGGAACCGCTCCGCGCGGAGCCTTTTGACGCTTGCGGTACATCTCCAACGCCCAGCCCTTTCCGCCGCGCATCGGATTGGAAACGATGAAGGCCTCGACGCGACTCTTCGCCCGATCCTCCGCGAGGAACAGACGACGACGTCCGAACTGTTCCGGCTGCAGCTTGCCCACTAAGAGGTTGATTTCCTGGGGATAGACCCGATCCTGCAGGTCTTCCCGCTGAATCTCGAACATCACGTCGGTCATTGCCTTCCAAGACTCGGGGTCCAGCGTTTGGGGAGAGACCTCGCGGCAGGTCAGACCGGCCCGCTGACACGTGTTGAACTGCCGGCGGACCCACTCGTACGCCTTGCCGGACCAGGTGTGCATCTGGAGCGTGAGAGTCGTGTCCTCGCCGAACTTGTTGACCTCCCAGCCCGCCTCTTCAAACAACGACAGATCCTGGTCGCAAATGGAGTAACACGCGACCAGACACTTCATGCGCCGTGCATACTCGCCGAGTTGGGCGATCAACTGCCGACGCGCAGCTTCTGGTGCCAGAATTCCGCCCGAGATGTGCAGGTAGCGGCAGCTCCCAGTCACGACCACCGACAGGGCCGCCGAGTGATCAGGAGTCAGGAAGCAATGCCGATCGGTTTCAATCGCCAGGTAAGCATCGGGAGTCTGGCCATGTTCAAACGCCAAGCGCTCCAGGGCCGCCAACTCCACCGCCGACAGAGACTTGACGGCGCGAAGTACGAAAGTCTCCACGGCGGAACTCGGGCCTCCGTGGGATACGCTGGAGACTGGGAGTGGAGTCAACACTGGGCCTGACGCAGCGTTGCTGCCTGATGGGGTTTGTAAACTCATCCGATCACATCGAATGATGTCCATCGTGTGCCCAGACATGCTACAGCGAGCTGAAACGACGTGCAACAAAAAAAGAGACGGCGTCACGCCTGCGTAGGAATCACGGCCGACTTTTGTGACTCCCCGACCAGGCCTGCCGTTCACTTCAATGATGACGTGTCCACCACCCTCGAAGTCCCGTGGGCTTGAGCCCACGTTTCTCTGAAGACAACACTCCTGCGTGGGTGAAAGCCTACGCGACGGGGACATTTGTCGAAAAGGTCATCTTTTCCCCGGCCCCCACAGGGCCTGACTCGACAGCCCAGGGCGAAGTCTTCGAAGCCCTGGGAACTCAGATGCCAACCCTGCCCCTCAAGGCCCAACGGGCCGTGACTCGACTCTTCACCAAGGGCAACCATCATTGTCCAACGTCCTCATCCATCTCTTGAGTTCAAAGCAAATAAAGTGCGGTAGGTCAGGCTGTGCCTGATCGATCAGGCACAGCCTGACCTACGTTTAATTGGCGGTTGGTCCCTACTCTGGCAAGGAGACCGGCGAAACGGCGCTGCTGCGGCAGCTGCTGGGGTCTTTTAATCCGGGAGATGTGGCCGTGATGGATC